>JAFUQY010000314.1 GCA_017472105.1 Clostridia bacterium
ACGTGAGAACAGGCTCTGTTTTTCCGTCAGCCGATCATGCCGCTGATGAAAATTTCAATTCCGATGAAAATGAGGATGATTCCGCCGAACACGGACGCCTTGGATGCAAGCTTTGTACCGAACTTCCGTCCGATGACGACACCCGCCCAGCAGATGAAGAACGTCACCGCCGCGATAATCAGCGCGGAGAGCAGAGCTTCCAGCCAGTTGTAGTCCGCAATCGTGAAGCCGACGGAGAGCGCGTCAATCGAGGTCGCAATCCCCTGCACCACGAGCGCCCAGAAGCCGACGCCGTGACATTCCCCGTCATCGCAGTCGTTCTTCAGTCCTTCCATCAGCATCTTGCCGCCGATGAAGAGCAGAAGCGCCAGCGCAATCCACGGGATGAACTTCTCAAATGCCTTGAAATACTGCACGAATGTGTGGACGCAGACCCAGCCGATCATGGGCATCAGCGCCTGAAAAAACGCGAACATGCCGGCGATGCCGAAGACCTTGCTCCGCTTCATGCCGTGGTCGTTCAGTCCGTTCGCGAGGGACACCGAAAACGCGTCCATGGCAAGTCCCACGCCGAGCAGGATGCTGTTGAACACCAGCGCAAATCCGAGATTCATTTTGAATTCCTCCTACTTATCCAAAAAACGATATGTTTCCGCAAAAAAAGCCGCGTAGTGCGATACCCGGCGTCCGATCTGTTCCGAAGGAAAATAAAAAGACTCCATGTACGCACAGAAAAAAGCATACATGAGTCTCGCAAATTAAAGCAAGCCAGGCAAAATGCCAGTATGTTGACTTGCTGCGCACGGGATGCGCTTGCTACTCCCTCACTCGGAGAATTATACCACATCCCGCGCCGCTTGTCAATGCCCGGTATATAATTAATTGTAATTTCCCGGAATTATTCTTCCTCTTCGCCGCCTTCCAAAATCTTGTACAGCAGACGGTAGAGCGTCATCGCTTCCTCCGGATCGAGCTTCACGCAGCCCATGATCTGTCCGGGAACCGCAAGTGCTTCATCCTGAAGAGCAGCGCCGGCTTCGGTCAGCTCAACGTTCAGAACGCGCTCGTCTTCCTTGGAACGGGAACGGTGTACAAATCCCTTCGCTTCAAGGCTCTTGAGAAGGGGTGTCAGAGTGCCGGAATCCAGATACAGTCTGCGGCCCAGCTCCTTGACGTTGATCCGCTTTACCTCCCAGATGACCATCATCGTGATGTACTGGGTGTAGGTCAGATCGAGTTTATCCAGAAAAGGACGGTACTGGCGGATAATCTCGCGCGATGCCGCATACAAAGGAAAACAGATCTGATTTTCAAGTCTCAATGCGTCATAGTTCTTGGCGTCCATGTGTCAGGTGCCTCCTTATATTTTTTCGAGCTATTTTTTAATTAGTCTTATTATTTACCTTTATTATATCACACCTTTTTCAGCATTTCAAGAGTCATTTCGATTTTTCCCGAATAATTTTTTCGCTAAATTAAATAATACAACAGAATCGGCGCTGAAAACAGGGGCATACCACCGCCGCACAGCGCATACAATACAGCAGAAATCCCCGCCGCAGTCGGATTTTCACATTTATTTGAAGAATCTTCTGAAAACATCTTGACAAAGCATTCCCGTCGTGTTATACTTAGTGAGGTTAGGAAAGGCTAACCATATTTGTATCCCGCAAGTTAGCCTGCACTAATCGAAGCAATTGACAGTACAGCAATGTGAAATAACGGTGATATCATGAATCTGAAAGAAGCAGTGGAAGGCAAGGAATACGTCATCAAGGCAATCGAAACCGATGACGAAGAACTGGATGCATTTCTGTTTTCCCTCGGATGTTACAGCGGCGAAACGATTACGGTAATCGCCCATCGCAAAGGCGGCTGCACGGTATCCATCAAGGACGGCAGATACAACATCGACAATCAGCTGGCAGAAGCCATCATCGTCTGACATCAGCATCGGACGATGGAAAGACAATCCGCTGATTGTTTTTTCGCTCATCAGTTAGCCGCCTCTAACCACCGGATTCCCGGCAAATCCGCCGATTATGATGCTTAACTCACAACTCAGATTCCATCGTAATCTGATCCGCAGCACCGAAAAGAAGATGCAGGCGGAATACGCACTCACGGGCAATCAGTAAACCATAACACAAAAAGAAACGGTATTGTATATGACAGATTTCATCGCAACAATCATTCTTCTGTGCATCGTCGCAGGCATCGTCTTCTATCTTTATCGTGAAAAGAAGCGCGGCGTGACCTGTGTGGGCTGTCCCTATGCAAAGCAGTGCGCAAAGAATCACGGCTCATGCAAAGGATCCTGCCGCGATGCCGGAAAACAGAAATAACAACCCATAGGGAGTGTGTTCTCAGGAATGCATTCCCTTTCTGCTTCCCTCAGGGCATTGCATTGCAGGAGAAAATCTGCTATAATGGATCCGGAACAAAATCTCAACGATACAGGGAGAATTTTATGAAAATCGGATTGATTGTACGTCACGCCGGCTACAACGGTGCGATCACCATCGAGCGGGAAATCAGCGGCGAAAAGCAGATCAAAGACATCCGCCGTGCCAAGGAACTGCTGACTCCCCTGATCGGCTGACAACCAAACGGACGGAGGTGATATCATGAAACTGACCAATCCCAATGCATCCCCCGAAGCACGGCAGCTTTTTGACTATATCTGCGGCTTATACGGCAGAAACATCCTCAGCGGACAGCAGGAATCCACGTGGATGGGCTCGGAGGAATACGAATTCGACTACATCTTCGAAAAGACCGGGAAATACCCTGCGCTTCGCGGTCTGGACTACATGAACGACGACTTCGCGGGTGTGAACCGACGTGCCGTGAAGTGGCATGAGCGCGGCGGGATTGTTTCCGTCTGCTGGCACTGCGGATGTAACTTTTCCGGAAGCTGGAGCGAATGCATGAACACCGTCCTCCCAGACTGGGAACGCGCACTGACCGAAGACACACCCGAATACGACGCCCTCATCCGCGGCATGGACAAAGGAGCGGCGGCACTCGCTGAACTGAACGAAAAAAAGATCCCCGTGCTGTGGCGTCCGTTCCACGAATTCGACGGCGGATGGTTCTGGTGGGGCAAGGGCGGCGCGGACAATTTCAGAAAGCTGTGGCGGATCCTGTACGACCGATACGTGAATCACTGGCACCTTGACAACCTCATCTGGGTGCTCGGCTGGTGTCAGAACGGCGTGAATTACGGGGACTGGTATCCCGGGGACGAATACGTCGACATCGCGGGTGCGGATTCCTACCACGACGGCGCGAATCCGAATCTGTGGAACGCTGTGCTTGACGTAGTCGGAGACAGAATGCCCGTCTGTTTCCACGAATGCGGCAGAATCCCGACGGCCGCTCAGCTCAGGGAAGCCGGCACGGACTGGGTGTGGTTCCTCACATGGCACACGGAGCACATTCTGCATCACAACGATCCGGCGGTTCTGCGGGAAATTTATAACGACCCGTACGTGATTACGCTGGATCAGGTGAACAGGAACCGATAAACCGAAATCAAGAGCGTATTTTTACGCTCTTTTTTCGTTTTTCGGCATAAATCCGCGCAATTTACAAAGTACACTGGAAATATGCCTGCGGAGTGTGGTATAATACGATATTCAGTTTCAACCAAAGGAGCACCCATGAATCAGGTCATCGGAATCCTCGCACACGTGGACGCGGGAAAAACCACCCTGTCCGAGGCACTTTTGTACACCACGGGCAAAATCAAAAAG
>JAFUQY010000315.1 GCA_017472105.1 Clostridia bacterium
ACTCACCTCCACGGGTTCTGTAGTTTGCCGGTTCTTGACTCTATTTTACCACTAATTTATTAACAAAAAGCGAAAAGCACCTACGGTTTCATAACCCCGTCGATGCCTTTTCGCAGAAAGGCAGTTTATACATATGAAAAATGCACGCGTGAAGGCATGTGACCTGCTGTACAGACCCACGGACGCGCGGTACGACGAAGGGATCCGGCAGTTTCAGGGATGCCCGACCATTGCCGTCACACCGGGAGGCAGGATTTACCTCGGCTGGTATTCCGGCGGCACAACGGAACCGCACATGGAGAACTACAATCTCTTAGTCACCAGTGACGACGGCG
The DNA here is from genome assembly GCA_017472105.1 of Clostridia bacterium. The sequence continues at coordinate 336 of JAFUQY010000315.1, forward strand.
GGAAAACGTGGTCAAGTCCCCTTCTCGTCATTCCGTCGAGCAAGGAAAATCAGGTGCACGCGCTCGATATCCAGCTCTGGTGCGATCCGAAAGGCAGACTACACGTTTTCTGGGTGCAGAACAACACCGAGCCCGCGCCGGAAGTGATCCCGAAGGGCAAGCCCGGTCAGCCGATGTGCGCCGTGGACGGATGGCTGTTCAGCGATTTCACCCACTCGATGTGGGAGACGGTCTGCGAGAATCCGGACGACGACGATCCCGTCTTCTCCGAGCCGAAGTGCCACGACATCGGATTCCTGCGCTGCAAGCCGACGGTGCTCGAGAACGGCGACTGGCTGTACTTCAACTACGATCAGGAGCACGGCGAGTACGGATACAGCATCTCCCGCGACGAAGGCAAAACCGTCGAGCGTCACTACGGCGTGAAGAAGCTGGCGACGTACTTTGACGAAGGCATGGCGTATCAGCGTCGGGACGGCTCCGTGCGGATGTTTGCGAGAACCGGACTCGGTGAGCTGGCGGAAACGGTATCGCGCGACAACGGTCTGACATGGGAGGACGCACATCCGTCGGGAATCACAGCCGCGGACACACGGTTCTATGTTGCACGCACCCCGAGCGGACGGGTTCTGCTGGTAATCAACGATGACGCAAAAGTGCGCCGGAACATGACGATCTGTCTCTCCGACGACGACGGCGCAGCGTGGAAATACAAAAAGTGCATCGACACCCGGAACGATATTTCCTACCCTGACTGCGATTTCTGCGGCGGGAAAATTTACCTCACCTACGACCGGGAACGCCGCGGTGCGAAGGAGATTCTCTTCACCTGCTTCACGGAAGAGGACGTGATGAATCCCGACTGCACGATTGAGGTATCGGTCGTGAGCAAGCCTTAACAAAAACACAAGCCCCGGAGAGAAAAATCCGAGGCTTGATTTGTTTTACAGAAGATGTTCGTCCCGACGGTCGGCGAGTGCGGTGTATTTTTTGATGAGCTTGATTTCGTTCGGGTCGTACGGGTAGCCGTTGAAGCGGTAGAGGTCGTGCTGCCACTTTGTCAGATCGAGCCTGCCGTCCATGAACTCCGGTCTGCGGAAATAGCCGCCCCACGGTTCGAACGTCTGGGAATATCCCTGCATCAGACCCCAGCTGTACGAGCCGATGCGGAGAAGGTAGAACAGCGGGAAAATTTCCTTGTAATTGTTGTCGGAGAGACGGTTGAGCCACTCGTTGTTGAGCATCGGACGTTCGTACTTTTCGCGGAGATCCTCGATCAGCGGAATCATGTTCGTGTACGGGCCGTAGTAGTGGAATGTGATGACGTCGGAGAGATCCATCGCGAGCTTTTCGATTTCGGATGCCTGCGACACGGAGGAAGACATGCGCCATCCGTCGGCGGTGAGGGGCTGCTTGACGTGCTTTTCGCGGAGGATCTTGAAGAAGGTCACCATCGCCTTCGCACTCATCATGCCGCGGTTGCTGTTACCGGGCTCGTTCCATACGTCCCAGATCTGGATTCTGTCGTCCTGACCGTATTTGTCAGCCAGCTCCGCGACCATGTCGTAGTATTTGCCCTCGTATTCCGGCTCATCGAGGAGGCAGTAGCCGGGTTCGTTGTAGTCACCGGTGTGCGGACCCTGACGGATACCGCTGTGATAGCCCCAGTCCACTTTCTGTTCCCCGAATACGACGGGCTTGAAGCGGCTCTTCGGTACGGTGCAGTCGTTGCCGAGACACACCATGACCCGGATGCCGTGCTTGGCGGCGAGGGTGAGGTATTCCTCGAAATTCGCCATGAAGGAGTCGTGTTCGAAGCACCATGCCTCAAACTGCACGATGGCACGGACGGCGTTGAAGCCGAGCTCCTCAGCGATGCCGAATTCGTAGTCGATCTGCTGTGCGACTTCTTCGTGATTGTATGCCTGCCAGATGGCGATGCGGTTGACGCAGTTTGCGGGATAGCCGCACCATCCGCGGATCCACGGCTGTGACTCATACCAGACCCACGCTCTTTCTTCTTCCCATTGACCGACCTTGGCGGCGGCGATCAGTTCCTGCATAATTCTGTCTCCTTTGAATCAGAGTGTTTATGGCTTTATTGTACACACATCGCGCCCGCTTGTCAAGGAATTTTGTGTGAAATTTCAGAAATCGGATTGTGTTTGTGCACGGGACATGGTATAATGAGGAAAAATCCAACGGATACGGAGATGCGATAGGACTGAATTTTTTGAAAAAATCCCGGTTTACGCGGGCGGCGTGCCTGAAATCTCCCGACGGCATCGGACTCTACGGCACCTATACCGAAAGAGTGCTTGAATAACGAAACAGGCGTATCCTTGTGCATGATACACAGGGGTACGCCTGAGTTTTTACTGTTCCGCCTCCATGATGGCGTACATGTCGCTGTATTCGTAGGAAATCAGCTCGATTGTGAAGTCGCCGCGGTAGTCTTCCTGTGCCGTGTAGCTGTCCGAGATCTGCACCAGTCTGAGCCGTGCGGTGATCAT
>JAFUQY010000037.1 GCA_017472105.1 Clostridia bacterium
GCCGTTTTTCCTGACGCTGTCCTACGTCCGTCCGTATCCGCCGTTCGATGCACCGGAGCCGTTCTGGGCGATGTACCGCGGAAAGCATCTCACGCCGCCGAAGTCCGGTGACTGGGACGACACGGTGCGGCTCGAGCGTGAGGGACACATTTTCGACAGCGAAACCGGGCCGTCCGATCCCGAGCTTCAGACTCATGCGCAGATCGGTTATTACGCCGCCATGACGCAGATCGACTACGAAATCGGCAGGCTGTATGACGCCATGTTCTCGCATGGGCTGGACGCGTCGAATACGGTGCTTGTTTTCGTCTCCGATCACGGCGAGATGCTGTGCGACCACGGGCTGTTCCGCAAGAGCCTGCCGTTTGAAGGAAGTGCGCATGTTCCGCTGATTCTCTCGGCATCGCGTGAGCTTCTGAAAAACGCGGGATTCACCGGAAAGAGCTCGGATGTGACCGGAAAACTCGCGGAACTGCGGGATGTGATGCCGACGATTCTTGCGCTGTGCGGCGTGGAAATCCCCGGAACCGTTGACGGGCACAATCTGCTCTCCGGCGACCGGGAGTACATCCACGGCGAACACCTCTACGACGGCGAATCGTGCCAGTGGATCGTCACGGATCACGACAAATTCGTGTGGTTCTCCGGCAGTGACCGGCGCATGTACTTCGATCTTGCCGCCGACCCGGACGAGACGCACAACGCCATCGGAGACGACGCATACACCGCACGGATCGCGGAGCTGGAACGGATTCTCGTCGATGAGCTTGCATGGCGTGAGGAAGGCTTCGTGAAGGACAGCACGCTGACTCCTGGTGCCCGCTGTACCGCATTGCTGAGCCGGTCGAAACGGGATCTCAACTGAATATGCAAAACGGTATGCTCCGGCGTGCCGTTTTTTTGCGCGAAAAAAGGACGGTATGTCCCGGGTGTGGGAGTACCGTCCTTTTGGGGTTATGGGGTTATTCTGCGAAAACAATCATGGTGTCGAACAATCCATCCTGCGCATATTCGCTGAGATCCCATCCTGCGAGATAGCGGTTGAGCATCATGACGTCTGCTCGGCTGAGCTGGGAATCATTATAGACATCCGCCGCGTCCATGTCAAGCGCATCCCATTCTGCCTGATCGAGCTTGCCTGTGTAATAGTCGATCATGAGCTGAAGGTCTTCTGCATTCACTTCGAGGTTACAGTCTACGTCACCTGCCCAAACATACACATGTGCATAACAGTTTTCGAGCTTGTCACGTACCCAGTCTTCCGCATTGCGGTTGTAGTACACGTCCAAACGGATCTGCTCACCGTTTTCGTCTGTCAGACCGCTTGCAAACTGGTCTTCTGCGAACAGATTTGCGTTGTAGTCACCCTTGAAGATGACCTGTTCAAGATTTATGCATCCGTCAAATACACTGTTGCCGATGTAGTTCACGTTCTTCGGGATGATGATGCTTGCCAGTCCGGTGCATCTGTCAAACGCGCCGTCGCCGATGGCAGTCAGATCGTCGGGAAGCATGTACGCGGTAACATTGTTCGCCATGTCGATGAGAATCTTTGCGGTCTGCTTGTCGTTTTCATCATACTCGATGCGGTAGAGCGCTATGCCGTCGGTCACGAGGTCAGCCGCGTTTTCAGCCACAGCATAGCTGTTGATGCCGGCACACGTGAATGCCGCTTCCAGAACGTCCGCAGAAGCAGGAATGGTCAGAGTACCTTCGACGAGATTCACTTCCGCGAATGCGTAGGGGAAGATCTTGCTGACGCCTTCGCCGAGGGTGATCGCGTTCACATCGCCGAGATTCTGGAATGCGAATCTGCCGATGACGATCTCGCCGTCTGCGGAGGGCTCAACATGGATTGCATTGATCTGATCCGCCAGAGGTGCCCACGGTGCGCAGGAGTTCGTATCGTAATCCAGGGTAGTGCCGGAGCCGTAGACGCAGAGAGTACCGTCTTCGGTAACTTCCCAGAAGAGTCCTGCACCGATCTGACCGGAAGTCGGAGGATTCGTAGGAATAGCAGGGTAGGAATGTACATAGTCCACAAGAGTATCCCAGTTGGTATAGGTAATATCCCACCACTTGGCGCCGTTTTCATCTTCTCTGATTGCTTCATCCCACTTGGAATAACCGGTCGGGTAGCAGATCACCATATCTTCGGGACAGCCTTCGAAAATGGTTCCGGTATTATCCCGAATCACAGGCAGATCGCCTTCGAAGGTTACCTTCTCGAGCTTTTCAAAGCTGTGGATGAAGTTGCGTCCCACTACGGCTACGGTTGCGGGAATGGTCATCTCGGTCACTTCACTGCATCCGCCGAATGCGTGCGCCTGGATTTCCTGTAAACCGGGGTTGAGCGTGATTTTTGTGAGCTTATGCGCGTTGGCAAATGCATTTTCCATAACCGCAATGGTATTGGCGGGAAGAGTATATTCCGCTGCATCGCGGTGATTGGGATACGCAGTCAGCACCCACTGGTTCGGGAAGATCCAGTATTTTATGCCGCCAATCTCGTCAACGATATACTCATCGGTGACTTCGTAGAGCTCATCTGCATACCAGCTGTACCGTTCAAACAGAACGCCGTCCTGTGCGAAGTAGTACTTGTTGGACGCATCCACTGCAAATGCCTCTGCACTGGAGCCGCTGAAGGCACCGGGATAGATATAGATCGTGTTCGCCGGGATGTTCACCGTGTAGAGATTGCCGCAGTCCGTGAACGCGCCGTTCCAGATCGTCGTCACGGAACCGGGGATTTCCACCTTTGCATCGAAATACACAAAGTTCATGCTGCCGATTTCCGTGATGCCGTCATAGATGCGGATTGTGTCGACATCTTCACAGAATTCATACCACGGAGCGGGGTTTTCCCAGTCGTAGTGAGCAAGAGAACCTTCGCCGGTGATGTGGAGAACGCGTGCGTAGTCGATCCATCAGTCGTATTCTTTACCGTCGGTAGTAGTGTGCGTACCTTCCGCAAGATTGCCTTCGATTGTATAATCATCAACGGGAACAGAAATTTTCTCCGTAGTCCACTCGCCGATGGTTTCATCGAAAATTTCGTGATCCATCACCCATTCGCCTGCGCCGTTTTCATCACAGTTCGCGAATTCCTGCCATGCTTCACTTCCCGCAGGGTAGTAAACCATCAGGTTATCTGCACAGCCGAGGAAGAGGTCGAGGAACGATTCGTTTTCCGGAGGATTGCTGCGGAAATAGACCGCAGAAAGCTGACTGCTGTTTGTGAACACATTGTTGTCCATCAGGATCAGATCAGCGGAAAGCGTGATTTCTGTCAGATTTTCGCACCACGAGAATGCCCACCATGCAATATAGCGTACGGTATCGGGCATCGTGATCGTTTTCAGTGTGGATCCGCAGAATGCCTGAGGTGCGATGTCATTGACGCCTTCCTTGATCGCGTATTCCTCGCGGCTATTGCCGATCGGGTAGGAATGGAGACCGATGAAGTTCTCGTCTTCCGCATCGGAGTAATAGATAACACCGTCATCATCAGCGGAGTACATTGCATTGCCCTCAGCCACGCTGTATCCGGTAACGAGGGTTTCGCCGAACGGTCTCCATGCAAGTTCCGTCACGGACGCGGGAATGCTCACCGCAAATTCTGCACGGGGGCAGTTGATCGCGCCGCTTTCGATCACTTCGATGCCTTCTTCAAGTACAAGCGCAGTCAGACCGTTGCATTCAGTGATCGCTTCTTCCCTGATTCTCTTGATATTGCCGGGGATGGTGATTGTCTCGATTCCGTTGAAATCGCGGAGCGTCAGTTTGCCGATGTTGGTCAGTTCTTTGCCGAACTCAACGCCGGTCACGATTTCGCAGTAGTCGTACCATTCAGGGAAGTCTTCCCAGTCGGGCATGGAGCCGCTGCCGGTGAAGTGGAGAACACCGTTGAGATCGATGTACCAAGTGCATTCCTCACCATCGGTATTTTCGTACGTGCCTTCCGCGAGATTGCCGATGAGTTCAACATCAACGTCACCGAGTGCGCGGTACTCCGGATTATTTTCATTGGGCTGCCAGTGTGCATAGCCGTCATTATCCTTCCAGATACTGCCGTCCTCGTTCTTCAGGAGCTGGTTTTCCCAGATTGCGGAGCCTGCGGGATAGTGGATGATAACATTATCAGCGATCGACTCGAAGATGTTGTGATCAATTCTGAGAACCACACCGTTGAAATACACATTTCTCAGTTCCCACGCCCAGTTGAATGCGTCTCCTTCGATATGCTTAACGGATGCGGGAATCGTGATGGTTTCAAGTGCGCCGTGGCAGAATGCTGCCCATCCGATGGTTTCGAGCGTTCCGGGGAGAATAATCTCGGGAACCCGTGCGTTCTGGAATGCCTGTGCTTCGATGGAAACAACGCCGTCCGGAACCTCGAACACTTCCGCTTCACGTGCCGCGGGGTAGAGGAAGAGTCTGGTGCCGTCTGCGGAATAGAGAACGCCGTCCTCACCTACCATGAACGCGGTATTGCCTTCTTCAACCTTGATCTCTGCCAGATTGTACATGCTGCCGAACGCACCGCTGTAAATATCGGTAAGGGATGCGGGAATGTTCAGCATGGGGAGGGATGTGCTGCGGAAGCCGTTGTCCTTGATGGTGGTCAGGGTCTCGGGAAGCTGTGCCTCCGTCAGACCGGACATGTCCGTAAAGGTTTCGTAGCCGATGAGGGTGATACCGTCTTCCACAACGATCTGGCGGACGGATGCACGGTAATCATACCACGGAGCAGGACCGACGCCGCCTTCTTCTTCGGGAACAAAGTCGGGAAGCTCGCCGCTGCCGGTGATTACAAGAGTTCCGTCGGGTGTGATGTGCCAGTCAAACATATTTTCGTTGTGCGTGATTGTACCGTCTTCGATATTCGCAGCTTCTCCGTCACAATACTCAATCGGATAGTACTGGTCTTCAATGGAATTCCACATGCCGTTAGTAACCACCCAGCCGGCATTCCGATAGCACTGAATCCTGAAATCCGGATTGTACTGATCCATGTAGCCGAAGACATCCCAGCCGGCATATATGGGAGCAGCGCCTTCAAAGATTGCATAAGTCAGCTTCGGACAGTCCGCAAACACACGGTCACCGATGTCGCAAACGGTCGTGCTGATGATTACCTGTTCAAGCGTATCGGACAAGGCAAACGCGTCGTTGTAAATGTGCTCAACGCCTGCGGGAATTGTCACATATGTGAAATGGTTGTATTCGTATGCACAGCCGTTGATCTCAACAACACCTGCGGGAACATCATAGTATTCCACAGTGTTGCCGACGGGGTAGAACATGAGGAAGCGTCCTTCGTCACGGCACAGAGCACCGGCGACTACCTGATAGTGCTCGTTGTCAGCTTCGACGACATATTCGGTCATGCTCTTGTTTGCAACAAAGGCATTGTCGCAGATTTCGTACACGGATGCGGGGATGGTGATGGAGGTCAGGGATTCACAGCACCAGAACGCCGCGTCGCCGATCCGTTCAAGAGAATCGGGCAGTTTGACGCTCACCGCGTTGTACTGATCGAGGAATGCGCGGTCGCCGATATTGGAGATACCGTCACCGACATTAATGGAGGTAATGTACTGGCTGTATCCATACCAGGGAGCACGGGTCTCACCTGCCCACTCAAAGTCGGGCATCCATGTGTCTTCCGCGCCTTCTTTGAGAGCGATTTCAAGCACGCCGTCCGTGGTAACACGCCATGTCATATTGCCGAGGTCGCTGGATGCAATGATGCCATCGGGAATTTCATTTGCCGTAAAGACAACCGGATAAGCGTGATTGTTATCCAGACTCAGTACAGCATTGCCGTCCGTTGCTTGAAGCTCAGACCAGCCGAGCATAGCAGAGTTAGCGAAAATCTTGAAGTTAGTGGGCAGTTCACGTTCTTCTTCACAGAACAGCCATGCACCCATATTCGTCGGGAGTGCGCCTTCGAAGGTGACGGTCGTCAGGTTTTCATTATACGCAAATACGCCTTCACGCAGTTCGCTGACGGTCTTCGGAATGGTTACGCTTGTGATTCCCGTCGAGGAGAACGCGTAGTCGTGAATATAGGTCAGACCTTCGTTGAGAACAACC
>JAFUQY010000316.1 GCA_017472105.1 Clostridia bacterium
CCTACCGATGTTGCAGCATCATCCCCGCGAAAGCGAAAAAACCTTTCCTGCACTTTCGTAAAGTGCAAATCTGCGGACCGTCGGGGACGCCGGTCCCTACCGAGGTTGGGAGCGATGAACGGATATGCATACGAAATTTTCCGTTAATCCCTTACCCCAAATCCCCCAAGCCGGATTGACAGATCCGCGGATTCGTATTATAATGGAAGAAAAAATCATGCTGAGGTGATTCTATGTTCCGTTTCCAATCCGATATCCGCGATCTCAATTCCGGCTTTGCTTTTGACTGCCGCTCCGCGCAGGACAGCCGTGCTCATCTGAAAGCCGCGTTCATCTGCGTCGATTTCCCGAACAAGCCTGCTGAAAACTCCGCGCATCCCGAGCCGTCGTTTTTCTACGATCTTCTCGCCGCCGACGGACTGCGGGTGTTCGACGCGATCTCCTACGGCAGACTGAAGCTCGACGTGACCCTGTTTGACAAATGGTTCACGATGCCGAAGAACGACGACGACTACGGCATGGAGCGCGTCATCACGTACGAAACCCACGCAAACTACATCCGCGACGCGATTGATGTGTCCGCCGACGAGGTCGATTACGACGCGTTTGACATTCTCTACATCGTGCCGGTTCACGGAAGTGCCGTGCCGTATTCGCCGACGATGTGCAATAAGGACTGGCCGATTTGCGGGAAGAACGGGAAGGGATGCGGCTCCGTTGTGACGTTCGGGGCTGACATGTACTTCCGCCGCGGCAAGCTCCTCGCGCACGAAACCGGACACATCCTCGGACTGCCCGATCTCTACACCTACGACGTCCCCGAAGGATGCCGCGACTGCTTCTCGCACATCGGGACGTTCGACCTCATGGGACTGATCGAAGGCAGAGCACCGGATTACCTCGGGTACAGCAAATGGCGGCTCGGCTGGATCGACGACAATCAGGTGCGCGTTCTGAACGACGGAGAAGCCGGACTGTACACGCTCACACCCGTGGAAGACGCCGCCGGACAGAAGCTGATCGTGATGCCGGTTGACGAATACAACGGATACGTCCTCGAATACCGCACACCCGCGGGACTGGATACCTCCCTCGAGCACAGCGGATTCGTCCTGTACCGCATCAACGGCACGGTCGGCAACGGACGCGGATGCATCACTGTGATTCCGCCGGAGGAAGAGAAGTACCTCGCGCTCGACACACGGAGCGAAGACGGCCTGATCCTTCCCGGCGTGACAGTCGAAAGGGAAGGGATCAGGATTACCGCGATGGGTGACGGACGCGTGCGGATTGAGCGGTGAAGGTTCTCACGCCTCATCCGTCACGGATTTTCAATCCGCGCCACCTTCCCCATCGCGTTTTTGAAGCCGAAATTTCACATGCGTGCAGGGGAAGGCTCTTTTGGTTGTCCGTCCCGCAGTCCTACGGATGCTTGTGTTAGGTTTAACGCATAATCACGTTTTCATACGGCGATGCTGCGGAACGAGAAATTCAAGAAGCCTTCCCCGTGCAGGTACAAACGATTTCAGCCGAATGAACGCAGCCGGGGAAGGTGGCGCAACGGATTGAGGCGTGCACTCCCCAACAACACAACAAAACCCCGCATTCCACAACGGAAACGCGGGATTTTTATATTTGTCAGGAATCAATCACCTTGCCGGCGACGTATTTCTTGTAGAGATTGTCCGTCACGCGGCTTTCGTTCACGAGAACGTACTGGAGCACACCGTTTCCGCCGGTCTCGCCTACGTCAAGCACCACGTTTTCCTTCGAATCCTTGTGGAATCCGACGCGGATGCTCGTCACGAGGGAGTTGAACTTGCCGCCGGTGCGGATTGCGGTTTCCTTGCCGTCCGAGCCGTTGTACCAGTAGCAGAACGCGCTGTCGTACACGTTCGAGAGGTTGCCCTTGATGTAGAATCCGGTGCAGAACTGGTCGCTGTAACAGTAGTCGTACCAGTTGTTGCCGCCCGCATCGTAGAAGCCGCAGCTCCGGACGTACGTGGACGAACCGCGATAGTACAGGGGATGGATGTTGCGGAGCATGTTGCCGGACGACTGCAAATTGATGCCGTAGTGTACGTTCGCGATGCGCATGTTCGTGAGGGTGTTGTCGTAGCCCTGGATCAGGACGCCCACGGATTTGTCACCGCCGCACCCGACGATGTTCACGTTGTAGATATCCGCGTCGGAGGAGCCGCTGTTGGCACCGTACATGATGTGGATGCCGACGACGGTGTTCTTGATGGAGACATTTCGCACGGCTGTTTCGCGTCCGCTTTCGATGGAGATGCCGTTTGCGACGCCGCGTCCGTCAACGATGCCGCCGGTGAAGGAGTAAAAACTGCCGAGCGATGCGATGTCGTTCTTCGGATGAATGCCGCCGAGCCGGATCATCGCGTCCTTCGACGACCATTTCGCACCCGCGCGGATGGCGGCGTAGTTGGACAGATGCAGATCGACACTGCATGCGGGATCGGCGGGCGTGCAGATGGGCTTGTCGATGCGGTATGCCCCGTCGGGGAAGTAAATCGTGCGGTTCGGGTTGGAGTCGATGATCTCCTGAAGCTCGTCGGAGACGTCGGTGCGCCCGAGATTGTCGATGTAATCGGTCACGATGATCCATCCGCGGTCGCGTGCGTCGTCCTTTGTGACGTTTTCTTCGCCGTCATCGGTCTGCAGAGCGGCAACGGAAGCTTCCAGCGCGGCAATCTTCGCGTCATACATCGCGGTGATTTCGTCCAGCTGTGCCTGTGATACCCCGCATCCGGCGAGCATGATGCAGGCAAGACCCGCGGACAGCAGTTTCGGAATTCGTTTGGTCATATTGTACCTCCAGTGATGGGATCGGATGGGATTTGTTGTGTATATTATAGCGTTATCGTGCGGGGTTGTCAAGGAGGAATTCGTAATTCATCATGCAGAATGAAAGGGGACGGCATGAAACAGGCTGACGTGGGATTCGTTTTGTATCTATCGATCTCCCGCCGAAATGTTTGAAAATTATCTATATTTTGCAGATTTTCCTGCAACGCAAAAACCCGGGATACAGCCGAACCGTACCCCGGATTTTGTCATTATTCACCTCGGAGAATTTTCC
>JAFUQY010000317.1 GCA_017472105.1 Clostridia bacterium
ACTTCTCCGGCGTTCTTTTCGCGTCTCGCTTCTTTTGCCGCCGCTTTTGCATCGACTCTGGACTTGCTCAGGTACGCGAGTTCATCGGCATTCTTCGATTTCTTTGCGGTTGCGGCTCTTGCGCGGAGCTTTCTGCGTTCTTCCTTTTTCGCGAGCTTGGCGGCTTTCTTTTCTTCCTTTGCGGCGAGTTTTGCAGCCTTTTTCGCCTTCTTTTCCGCAGCAAGACGGAGCTTTTCCGCCTTTTCATGCTCTTCCCGTTCCTTCTTGTCCTTTGCATAGACAGCGGCACGGGCTTTCTTTGCGGCAGAACGGGACATGCCCGCTTCAATGGCAGTGTTGTACGCCATGGCGGCATTGTTCTTCAGATCGCGCTTTGCCTGTTTTGCGGCTTTCTTCGCGTTCTTTTTCGCGAGCTTTGCGGCCTTCTTCGCGTCAGCTTTTGCTTTTCTTGCGGCAAATACACCGCCGTAGATGCAGTCGTACAGATACAGACCGACCAGACCGACGATGAACACGAGCAGTGTCGCCAGACCCTTGTTGGTGCGGGTGATGTTGAACATGAACACAGGGATCATGTAAACAGCACAGATCGCCGCGGCACCGGGAGCATACACACGCTTTGCCATGAACAGACCGAGCAGAAGTCCGGTGATGACGATGACCGCCGCCACTGCAAACTTCACGAGCGCCGTTTCATCGTAGGAGAACGGCTCCGCGGTGATGTACTGCATGTAGGTCGTGTATCCGGCGTCCGCTAAGTTTTCGATAATCAGATTGTACAGGCGGCGGAATGCCTCGACGGGATAACCGACCGGATCGGGCAGGGTCGCCAGATACGCCGCAATGCCGCCGATGACGACAAAGGGCGAGAGGATGCGGGAAATCTTATGCAGGGACAATGCCATCACGACCAGCGTCACGGCAAGGCTCCACAGCACGATGAATCCCGTTGTGACAGTGATATTCTCCGCCTTCGCGCCGCTGAGGATGACGATCTTGAGCGCGTCGAACAGGAACAGGGACAGCCCGAGCACACCGATGAAGAGCACAAGTGTGCGCAGAATCATGCCCGCCGCCGTGTAGCCGGGAGTCATATCGTCCACGGGAGAGATGGTCACGGGTTCCAGCACGGTTTCCGCACGGAGCTTCGCCTTCTGCTTCTGCGCCGCGTCGATTTTCTGCTGGAGCGTTTCCGTCTTCCGGGATTTCTTGGGGAGTTTAGAAACTTTATTCATAGGATATCCTTTTTGTTGGAATAAGGATTTTTCTTCAATAATAATGCAATGATGATGCAGTCGTCAGTGGTTCGCCTTCGTGAGGGACACCGTGCCGGATTCGTCCTTTGCGGCGATCAGCTCGGTCAGGTCAACACCCTCCTGCGCCAGACGGATGCGGCACATTTCCACGTATTCGCGGCGGATTTTGATGTCCTCGTACCGGTCCTCGGGATTGAACAGGAGCACCTCAGCCACACATCCCGTACCTGCGCCGCCGTACAGACCGGGAATCGCCGCGTACTTGTTGAGGGACAGCGGGTCCAGATTGGAGGTCGCAATGCGGATGGTGACGTTGAGGGATTCGCGGATGAGCGGGAGCAGGGTGGTGACGTTTTCCTTCTCGGAGCAGGGAGGTGTGGTCGCAAATACCGGGAAGATGGCGTCAAAGTCCTCGGGGCAGGTCAGCTCAACCGCCGCGATGCCGTTGTCCTGACGTCTGTCCGCCCAGATCAGCGTGACCTGATGACCGCCGCGCAGCTCGTTGAGAACCGCCGCAATCGCCAGTTCAACCACGCCGTCCGCACAGAATTCGTCCATGTCGGGCGCGTATTCGGGCTTGATGATGCCGCCGATGGAGAGAGCCGCTTTGGTTTCGGCTTCGCGTCTTCTGCGTTCCAGCTCGATGGCATTCGCCGCAATCTCTTCCGCGGACAGAGCGGGCTGAGCCGTCTTCTTTCTGCCGAAGAGGGGCTTCTTTTCCTTCTTTTCGGGTTCAGTGTAGCCGGTCTTTGCCTGCTGTGCGACGTCGATCATGGAGTCGATCATCGCGGCAGTGCTGACATCGGCGGATTTCATGCCGGACTTGGTGCGTTTTGCGGCTTTTTTCTCAGCCTTGTCCGCCTTGCGGGTTGCCTTGTCGGGCTTTGCGGTCTTGAGCTTGACGCGCTTGTCCTTCGGTTTCTTTGCGGCTTCCTTTTCCGCTTTTTCACGCTCGAGACGCGCTTCTTCATCCTCGAACACTTCCGGAGGAATGGAGCGTGAGAAGTCGCAGAGCATGTACACGGACTGGGATGTATTGGTGTTGAAGTCCTTGACCATCAGACCGCCGTCCCAGCCCTTGGAAGACAGCTTCCAGTGGATGCTTTTCAGCGAGTCGCCGGGGACGTATTCGCGGATGTTGGAGATTTCCGCCTTTTCGGTGGAGAACACCAGCTTGGGAGAGTCGTTGGGAATGTCGGTCGCGGACGTGGTCATCTTCATGTTCATACCCAGCTTCCGCGGGAATACCATCACGTTGTTGTAGATATCCACGTCGAGACGGATGGAGAAAAGACCGAGGAAGTCGGAGATATACAGACACCGCACGCCGATTTCATACATACCGCGGTACCGGAAGGAGGTCGTATGATTGACAATGTAGCTTCCCATGGGTGCGAGGGACATGGTCATGGACTGCTCGGTGCATCGTACACCGTCTTCCTGCGGAACGCTGATAATCGCTTCAATGAAGGGATACGCGAACGGAGAGGCGTTGATGATGCGCAGTTCGTACTCCACGGGCTGGAGCTTTTCGACCTTGGTGATGTCGGAGCCCACGTAGATGCGGATGAGTGCCTTGCCGATGAAGACATACAGTACGGAGATGATCGGCAGAAGAATCAGGAACCAGAACAGCAGAGCGGATGCCGTCGCGCGGAGTGCCTGCGTGAAAATCAGCGCAAACACGAGCAGGCAGGCATACACAATCGCCGCTTTGTGAAACTTCACAGCCGGTCGTTTGATGTAATTATCCATGTGGTTGGCTCGTTTCTTATGTAGATTGTAGGGAGATATCAGTCAGATTTACGCCTTGTCGCGGGAGGAGCGGATCGGAGCCTCAACAGAACGCAGGATTTCGCCGAGGATATCGGTCGTGGTTTCGCGGTTGAGTCTTGCCTCCTGGCTGAGAACGATACGGTGTGCGATGCCGGGTGCAAATACGAACGCGATGTCTTCGGGAAGAACGTAGTCACGTCCGCGGAGGAATGCGTATGCCTGGGACAGTCTCATGAGAAGCAGGGACGCACGGGGAGATGCACCGAGAGCCAGCTTGGGGGACTTACGGGTTGCATGGATGAGACGGACAATGTACTTGCAGATTTCGGGCTCGAGCGCAACTTCCTGTACAGCCGCACGGATGCCGCGGATGGTTTCGATATCGGTGACGGCACTGACCTTGTCGAGCGGGTTGACGCCGCGTCTTGCGGAGAGGATGTTCACTTCTTCGTCTTCGCTCGGGTAGCCCATGGAGAGACGGATTGCAAAACGGTCGAGCTGTGCTTCCGGCAGAGGATAGGTACCTACGTAGCCGGTCGGGTTCTGGGTCGCGATTACCATGAACGGGTCGGGAACACGGTAGGTTACGCCGTCAACGGTGACCTTTGCTTCTTCCATTGCTTCGAGCAGCGCGGACTGCGTCTTCGGGGAAGCACGGTTGATTTCGTCCGCGAGAAGAATGTTGGTCATGGCAAGACCTTCCTTGAATTCGAATTCTTCTTTCTGACGGTTGTAAACATTGAAGCCGGTGATGTCGGATGCCATAACGTCAGGAGTGAACTGCGCACGGTTGAAGTCAAGACCTGCGGAACGCGCGAGTGCGGCTGCGAGGGTGGTTTTACCGGTGCCGGGTACGTCTTCGATGAGAACATGACCGCCGGAGAGCATTGCGGTAACGAGAAGAACAACTTCGTTGTGCTTGCCGACGACGACCTTTTCCACTTCTGCGATGAGGTTCTTCGCTGCGTTGTAGGAAGTTTCGGGGACGCTGATTTTGGTTTCAATATTTGCCATTGTGTGTGACGCGGTGTCAGACCGCTTCCTCCAGTTAAGAATACAAATGTTAGTTATTGGCAAAATGCCGAATATGCCGGAATTAATCGGACACAATATTGGAATTATTTTATCATACATTTTCGTTAAATACAATAGACAAACTGTGAACCGATGATATTTTTGTCAGGTTTGCCAACAAGTTTTTTCATTTTTTTGTTGTATTGCATAAATCTTTGTGTTATACTAAGATGAAACAAAATCCTCTGACCCATTTCTGGATTTTTACGGCGTGATCTGCCGGTTTTTCCGGGAAAAGTAATACATACAAGGACGGTTATGTTATGGTTTATGACGTATTGATTGTCGGTGCCGGATGTACCGGTGTAATGACCGCGCGTCTTCTCTCGACAATGAACTGTACGGTTGCTGTTGCGGAAGCGCAGTGCGACGTTGCCATGGGTGCGACCTGTGCCAACTCCGCAATCGTTCATGCAGGCTACGACGCAAAGCCCGGCACGCTCAAGGCAAAGCTGAACGTACGCGGCAACGCGCTGATGAAGGAGCTCTGCCGCCAGCTTGACGTGGAAATCAACGAATGCGGCTCCCATGTAGTCGGCTTCGGCGAGGAAGATCTTGCGCACCTGAAGACCCTGTACGACCGCGGTGTTGCAAACGGCGTGCCGGATATGCGCATCATCGGACAGGAAGAGCTTCGCAAAATGGAGCCCAACATCTCTCCGGAAGCGACCTGCTCTCTCTGGGCACCCTCCGCTGCCATCACATGCCCCTACGGCATCACCATTGCAGCAGCCGAAAACGCTGCGACCAACGGCGTCGACTTCTACTTCAATTTCAAGGTAACCGGTGCATCCCGTGCCGGCGGTATCCACTATATCTCCAACGGTGAGGAAACCATCGCTGCCCGCTACGTTGTCAACTGCGCCGGCGTTCATTCCGCTGAGCTTGCTGAAATCCTCGGCGAGAACGACTTCCCCATCACCATCATTCCGCGCCGCGGCGAGTACATCGTCATGGACAAGATCTGCGGCGATATGGCGAATTCCACCCTGTTCGTATGCCCCTCCGAGCGCGGCAAGGGTATTCTCGTCTCTCCGACCGTTCACGGCAACCTCCTCATCGGTCCCAATGCATACCCGATCGAGGACGCGGACGACAAATCCACCACTGCGGAAGGTCTGGAAGAAATCACCACCGGCGCGCTCCGTCTCATGCCCAGCGTGAACACGAGAAACGCCATCACCTCCTTCTCCGGCGTACGTCCCACTCCCAACATCTACGACTTCTATCTTAAAAATTCCGAACAGGTTCCCGGCGTTGTTCATGCAGTCGGCGTGGAATCTCCCGGATTTGCGGCTTCTCCCGCAGTTGCCGAATATCTCGTTTCCCTGCTTCAGGACGCGGGTCTTGAGCTGACTGAAAAGGACAACTACATTCCCACCAGACGCGCGGACGGCAACCACAAGCAGTTCAATCAGATGACCGACGAGGAACGCACAGCTGCGTGCAGGGCTGACTCCTCCTACGGCAAGATCATCTGCCGCTGCGAAACCGTTACCGAAGGCGACATCATCGACGCCATCAATGCTCCCATTCCCGCGAACACCGTCGATATGCTCAAGAAGAGACTCCGTGCCGGCATGGGACGCTGTCAGGGCGGTTTCTGCTCTCCCAGAGTTGCGGCTCTGATCGCACAGCACAGCGGCAAGTCCCTGACCACCGTTACCAAGTGCGGCGGCGGCTCGTGGCTGGTCTCGAATCGGACAGAATGAGGAGGTACTGAAAATGGAAGCAACAATGCATAAAAAGTTAATCGTCATCGGCGGCGGTCCTGCCGGTCTTGCGGCAGCCTGTGCGGCAGTTGACGCAGGTCTCGCACCGTCCGATCTTCTCGTTCTCGAACGTGACACCGAACCCGGCGGCATTCTCAATCAGTGCATCCACGCAGGCTTCGGTCTCCACCGCTTCGGCGAAGAACTGTCCGGTCCCGAATACGCCGGCAGATACGTGAAGATGGCTGAGGAACGCGGTGTGGAAATCATGGTCAACGCCATGGTTCTCTCTCTCACCGACGACAAGAAGGTCACCTTCGTTTCTCCCGAGCTCGGCTACACCACCGTTTCCGCGGACGCCGTCATCCTCGCAATGGGATGCCGTGAACGTACCCGCGGCGCGCTCAATATCCCCGGCTCCCGTCCGGCAGGTATCTACACCGCAGGATGCGCACAGCGTTATGTGAACATCGAAGGCTTCATGCCCGGTCACAAGGTTGTCATCCTCGGTTCCGGCGACATCGGTCTGATTATGGCACGCCGCATGACGCTCGAAGGCGCAAAGGTTGAATGCGTATGCGAACTGATGCCCTACTCCGGCGGTCTTGCAAGAAACATCGTACAGTGTCTCGACGACTTCGGCATTCCGCTCAAGCTGTCCCACACCGTTGTCGACATCAAGGGCAAGGAACGCGTGGAAGCCGTCACCATCGCTCAGGTTGACGAAGCAAACGGCAGAAAGCCCATTCCCGGCACCGAGCAGACCATCGAATGCGACACACTCCTGCTCTCCGTCGGTCTGATTCCCGAAAACGAAGTGACCCGCGGCGCCGGCGTTACCATTGACCGCATGACCAGCGGCGCGGCTGTCAACCAGTACCGCGAAACCGACGTCGACGGCATCTACTCCTGCGGCAACGTCCTCCACGTTCACGACCTCGTTGACTTCGTATCCGAGGAAGCGGACATTGCGGGACGTGCGGCGGCGGCAAAGATCATGGGTCAGACTGCTCCCGTGGCGAAATCCGTCGAAGTCAAGACCGGCTACGGCGTGCGCTATACCGTTCCCGAAAGAATCGATCTGTCCGCTGAACCCGACGCTCCCGTGCGCATCTTCTTCCGCGTTGCCAACGTGTACAAGAAGGTTCAGCTCCGCATCGAGACCGAAAGCGGCGCCGTAATCGCAAAGCGCGCGAAGTCCGCTGTGGCTCCCGGTGAAATGGAATCCATGGAAATCCCGGTTGACGCTCTGTGCGAACTGCTCAAGTCCGACGACAAGTCCGTAACCGTATATCTGGAAGAAAGATGAGGTGCTGAAAATGACTAAGGAACTTACCTGTGTAGTATGCCCGGCAGGCTGTCCCATGATCGTTGAGCTGGACGAAAACAACAACGTCCTCTCCGTCACCGGCAATACCTGCGCGCGCGGCAAGAAGTACGCGGAAAGCGAAATCACCCATCCTGTCCGCACCCTGACCTCCACGGTTTCCGTGATGCGGAACGGCGTCAAGCAGATGTGCCCCGTACGCGTTGACAAGCCGATCCCGAAGGAAACCATGTTCGACGCCATGAAGCTCATCCGCGCCATGAAGGTTGACGCTCCCGTGAAGACCGGTGACATCATCTGCGCCGACTTCATCGAAAACGGAACCAACCTGATCGCATGCAAGGATTTTGAATAACTGACACACAAGGCCATCGGTATCTCCGGTGGTCTTATGCTTACCGAAAGGAGCCAGCCATGCCACGACTTTCATCCCGGACGCTTGCTCTCCTCGACGACATTGAGCGGCGCATTGATCCCGATGCCGAGGACGATTTCGCGCGCCAGTGGGAGGATTTTCTTAACGACCGCTTCACCGGAGAGATTTTCTCGCCCTGCCGCAGAGTCGTTTCCGCGCCGGAAGTTACCCTGCCGTCCGTGAACATCAACGATGCGGTTGCCGATTACGAAGCCATGCTCGTCGCCCAGCTTCAGGGAGTGTCGAACGCGCTGAACAGCCGGAACCAGAACCTCTGCGTCCGCGCAAACTACGGCACCGGGATTCTCTCGTCCCTCTTCGGTGCGGAAGTTTTTGTGATGCCGCGGGAGATGAACACCCTGCCGACCACGCGTCCCCTGAACGATACCGAAAAAATCCGCG
>JAFUQY010000318.1 GCA_017472105.1 Clostridia bacterium
ACACGGAGGAATTCGGGATGGGATACATCAACCCGCTTGCCGCTCTGCCTGGAGGTCACGGTTGCTTCGTCCGCGAGACCTTCCGGGTCGAAAATCTTGAACCACAGCATGGTGTGAATGCCTTCTTCGTGGCGCTTGTCCACAAATCCGCGCAGATCGGGCCACTTGTCGGGATTAGCCACATCGGTGCAGTATTCGCTCTGCCACTTGTCGTCAATAATCAGGCATCTCGGGTACAGTCCCGCTTCGTGCAGGCGTTCGAGGTAGACTTCGTACAGCTCCTGACGCGCGTTGTCGATCATGGAGTACGGGAATTCCGGATGTGCCAGCTGTTCCGTCCAGCCGCATGCCATCGGACCGTGCCAGAACTTCGGCGGAATCTCAGCCTTCTTCGTCACAGCGATGCCGGAGCTGAAATAGTAGCCGGAGTAGCGGCGCATAGCCTCGAATTCGTCTTCCGCACCGTAGCCGATGATTGCGGGCGCTTCCCATTCGCCGTCGACGGTGGTGTGACCGTGCTGGTCGGTGGAGAGATAGAAGCCGTTCTTCCATCCGGAGAAGGTGGGCGTGTAGTCAAAGGAGTGGAAGTTGTGCTCGCCGCGCTTTGCAACAAGACCGAGTGCGAGCTGCTTCGTCATCCGTTCACAGCGGAACGCGTAGCAGAACATGGGCGGAACCATCAGTACGGACCAGCGGTGGCACGGCTCGGATGCCTTGAAGTAGTAGTCTTCCTTGTTGTACCACGAAATGCAGGGTGTGAAGCCGTGGGAGAATTCGTATTCACTGCCGTGGCCGTTTTCGGAGGCGTCCCCGGTGAAGTATTCCACGCCGTCCACGCGTCCCTGTCCCCTGACCGTCACTTTGTAGTGGAAGCGGAGCGGTTCGCAGGTGAGGACGTAGGTCTTTTCTTCCCACAGGGAGCTTGTGTTTTTCCAGACGAATGTGGTAACGGCACCGTTCTTTTCGCAGGAAACGAGTGCGGGTGTATCCTTTTCCACATCCTTCACGGTTTCATTCGCGTCGTTTGTCTGATGAACCGCGGAGCGGACGTCAAGCCGTGCGATCATTGTGCCGTCGAGAATCACGCCGATTTTCGCGTTTTCCACGGCAAGCTCGTATGCGTTTGTTTTGATGTTGACCATGTCAGTCTCCTTGAAGAGTATTTTTCTATCATTATATCGTTTTTGACGCCGTTTGGAAAGATGCAGAAATGACAAATTCCGGCGGCGGATTTCGTGATATTGTACAAAAGAAAGTACAAATGCATCCACTTTTCCACGGAGACGTCATTGACTTCGCAGGAAATCTTTGCTATAATTCATATAATACCCGAGTTATATAAAATTACATATTCAAAGGAGAACATCATGAAGTTCAAGAGAGTTATCGCGCTTCTGCTCGCTGCTCAGATGCTTGCCATGACCGCATGTTCCAATGCCGGTACGGGCGGCGACGAAACCACTCCCGCAGCAGGAGACACCTCCGCAGCAGCAGGGGAAACCACTCCCGCTGAAACCGAAGAGCTGTCCGACCTCGAGCTCCGCGCATCCATCCCGGACGATCTGCCCGAAAAGACCTTCGACGGCAAGGCATTCCGCACCATGACCACCGAGTCCAAGGAATACCAGTTCCGCGTGGAAGAGCTGACCGGTGAAAGCACCAACGACGCCATCTACGAAAGAAACCTCCGCATTGAAGACCGCTTTGACGTATCCATCGAAACCGTAATCGACGCAACCCCGTACAGCTCCATCGACTCCTACGTTCTGTCCGGTACCAGCGAAGTTGAACTCGTTGACCACTACGAATACAAGGCTCACGTGCCGATTTCCCGCGGCAACTACCTCGACTGGAACACCATTCCCGTCATCAATCAGGACAAGCCCTGGTGGAACAAGGTTTCCAACGACGGCTCCACCATCAACGGCAAGCTGTTCTGCATCATCGGTGACCTCTCCCTCACCGCAATGCGCTTCACCTATGCTATGTTCTACAACATGGACCTGATGGCAAACTACGGCTATCCGTCCACTGACCTCTACGGCATCGTTCAGGAAGGCAAGTGGACCATCGACAAGCTCGCTGAAATTGCATCCACCATTTATGCGGACAACGACGGTGACGGTACCGAAAATACCGGTGATACCTTCGGCTACGGCTACTGGGTATATCACGGCACCGACGTATGGGTAACCGCAATCGGCGAAAAGGTTACTTCCATGGAAGAAGGCGAACTGACCATCACCCTCGGCTCCGAAAAGGTATTCAGCACCCTTGAAAAGCTGACCAACCTCATCTTCAACACCACCGGTGCTCACATGTACAAGGTGGAAGCGGAAGGCCGTGCTGACTTCATCGCAGGCAACGTAGGTATCCAGCCCCTCATGTTCGACGACTGCTACACGCACCTCCGTGACGTTGACTTCGCATACGGCGTACTTCCTTACCCCAAGTATGACGAAGAACAGGAAGGCTACTACACCAACTCCATGGACCAGCACTCCGTATTCGGTACTCCCAAGACCCTTCCCGCAGAAGACTACGAATTCCTCGGCATTATGATGGAAGTTCTCAACGCAGAAACCTACAAGACTGTATATCCCGAATTCTATGACGCTGCACTCAAGGGCAAGTACTCCGAAGACACCACCACCGCTCAGATGATCGACCTCATCATGGAAGGCCGTGTATTCGAATTCACCTTCCAGTTCGGCGAATATCTCTCCAGCCTGCCCTACATGTTCCGTAACTGCCTCTACAACAACGACACCGGTCTGGCTTCCGACCTGAAGAAGGTTCAGAAGTCTCTCAACAAGAAGCTGAAGGAAATGTACTCCTTCTACGCGGACGAAGCGGCTGAATAATCTGCCCACAACACCTCATCAGCCACCCGGCTCATGGGGTGTTGCTTTTTTACGGATCCATCAATACCGGAAAACGGAAAGGAGAACGACATGATCCCATTCGGAAAACGCATTGAACCCTTTGTGGACGACTTTCTGATCGGCAGAACGGAAAACGCGTCCCTGAAAATCAACCCGCCGATCTGCCGCGGAAAGGTGCTCGGATTCGATGAAGCGTGGGAGAACAAGGGAAGTCTCGGCATGACGGTATTCGACGACGGCGGTACGGTGAAGATGTACTACCGCGGCTTCCCGGGACTCGGAAACAGCGACCTGTCCGATAAGCAGACGGCATGTGTTGCCGAAAGCCGTGACGGACTCCGCTTCACGCGCGTGCCGGTCAACCGCATCCCGTACGGTGAGATCACCGAGAACAACATCGTGCGCATGGACGGCTTCTGCCACAACTTCGGCGCATTCCTCGACACAAATCCCGCATGCAGACCCGACGAAAAGTACAAGGCAGTCGCGGGACTGGAGCATTTCGGCGGACTTTACGTCTTCGGCAGTCCCGACGGCATCGAGTGGCACAGGCTCGCAGAGGATCCGGTCATCACCAAAGGTCTGTTTGACTCGATGAACATCGCGTTTTACGACAGGCACGCCGGACTGTACCGCTGCTATTCCCGCTACTGGCTGGGGAAGGGCTATACCGGATTCCGCGCGATCCAGTCCTGTACCTCCGAGGATTTCATCCACTGGACGGAACCCGTCGGCAACGAATACCCGGGCATGCCGGAGATTTCGGAGCACTTCTACACCAACGCCGCCAACACAATCCCGGGGGCTGAGCATATCCTCGTCTCCATCCCCATGCGCTACAACGAGGCCCGCGAAGCCATCGTCGAAGGAGCAACCTCGCGCGGCGTGTCCGACTGCACGTTCATGACCTCCCGCGACGGCGTCCACTGGAACCGCACCTTTCCCGAAGCATGGATCGCGCCCGGACTGCATTCCCACGAATGGACGCACCGATGCTTCATCGCGCTCTCCGGCATCATCGAACGGGGACAGGACTTCTACCTCTACACAATGCAGAACTATGTCTGGGACGACGACGGCATCTGGTGCTACTCCGTACCGCGCTACCGCTTTGCATCCGTTTACGCAGGTTACTTCGGCGGCTCGTTCACGACAAAACCGCTCTGTTTCGAGTCGGATACCTTCTTCCTCAACTATTCCACCGCCGCGTTCGGACACGTGAAGGTGACGGTGCTGGATGAAGACGGAACCATCCTCGGCGAGACAGCGGAGCTCTACGGCAATGAACTCTCGCGGCCCCTGAGTTTTGACGGCATCGCAGGAAAGTGCGGCACGCTCCGGTTCGAGCTGAGAGACGCGCATGTTTACGCTGTCGGCTCAAAACTGGACTGACGCATGAGAAAAGCTCTGATATTTCCTCAGGGCTTTTCGTTTTGCCTTGCACTTTTCCTTCATTTATGTTATAATGCTGGCAATGACTACGAAAGGACTCCAAGACCTTGAAAAACTTATTCCGATACATGAAGCTGTACACGGCGCAGTCCATTCTGGGACCGCTGTTCAAGCTGCTGGAAGCCATGTTCGAGCTGTTCGTTCCCCTTGTGGTGGCGGACATCGTCGACTACGGCATCGCGGCAGGGGATACGGCGTACATTGTGCAGCGTTTCGGGCTTCTGATCGCCCTCGGTGTCATCGGCATCACCTGCTCCCTCATCGCGCAGTATTTCGCGGCAAGAGCGGCAGTCGGATGCACGACACACCTCAGACACGCACTGTTTGAGCACATCGGCAAACTCTCCTTCACCGATCTCGACAGAATCGGCGTACCCACACTCATCACCCGACTCACCGGCGACCTCAATCAGGTGCAGAACGGCATCAACTTAGCCCTCAGATTGCTTCTGCGTTCTCCGTTTGTGGTGTTCGGCGCAATGGTGATGGCATTCACGCTGGATGTGAAATCCGCACTCATCTTCCTAATCGTCATCGCCATTCTCTCCGTGGTGGTCTTCGGCATCATCCTCGGCTCCGTTCCCGCGTACAAGCGTGTGCAGAATGAGCTTGACTCCCTCACCGGAACCACACGCGAAAACCTCTCCGGTGCGAGAGTGATCCGCGCGTTCGGCATGGAAGAGAGCGAACGGGAAAAATTCGCGTCCCACAATGAGATGCTCAACAAGCGTCAGCAGTTCGCCGGACAGATCTCCGCTCTGATGAATCCGATGACCTTCGTGATTCTCAACGCGGGCATCATCGTTCTTCTGTACGTCTCCGGCGTGAAGGTTGACAGCGGCTCCCTCACCACCGGCGAAGCGGTTGCACTGTACAACTACATGACGCAGATTCTCGTCGAGCTGATCAAGTTTGCAAACCTCATCATCAGCATTTCCAAGTTCATCACCTGCATGAAGCGCATTGACGAAATCATCGAAACCGAACTCGCAATGTCCTTCAGAGACGCCGCACCCGCTGAGAACGCATCCGCACCTGCAATCGAGTTCCGCGGTGTTTCCTTGAACTATACCGAAGGAAGCGACGCGGCACTGGATGATATCAGCTTTACCGTCGCTCACGGTGAAACCGTCGGCATCATCGGCGGTACCGGCTGCGGCAAGACGTCGCTCGTGAGCCTGATCCCGCGATTCTATGACGTCACCGGCGGTCAGCTTCTCGTAAACGGCGTTGATGTACGCGAATATCCCGCGGAAACGCTCCGTCAGAAGATCGGCTATGTTCTGCAGAAGGCGACGCTCTTCAAGGGAACCATCCGCGACAACCTCAAGTGGGGCAATCCGGATGCGACCGATGAAGAGCTGATGCAGGCTGTGAAAAACGCGCAGGGTCTTGACGTTCTCAAAGCGAAATCCGGCGGACTGGATGCCGAGGTGGAGCAGAACGGTCGGAATTTTTCCGGCGGTCAGCGGCAGAGACTCACCATTGCCCGCGCGCTCGTGAGAAATCCCGAGATTCTCATTCTCGACGACTCCGCATCCGCGCTTGACTTTGCAACCGACGCCGCGCTGAGACGGGATCTCGCAAATCTCGCATGCAGACCCACCACGCTCATCGTGTCCCAGCGTACCTCGTCCATCCAGCACGCGGACAAGATCGTTGTGCTCGACGACGGACGGATTGCAGGCATCGGTACGCACAGCGATCTGCTTGAAACCTGCGAAGTTTACCGTGAAATCTACGAATCCCAGTACCGGAAGGAGGCATGAGCATGGCAAAGACGAAAATTTCCATCAAAAAAGACACATGGAGCCGCCTGCTCGCATACCTCAAGCGGTACATTCCTCTTCTGATCCTCACCATCCTCCTTGCCGCCGCGACGGTTGTGCTCTCGCTGTACATCCCGATTCTCTGCGGACGCGCGATTGACGCCATGATCGGGCAGGGAATGGTGGACTTCACCGCAATCGCCGACAATCTCGTGAAAATCGGAATCGCGGCGGCACTCTGCGGCGTACTCCAGTGGATCATGAACTTCATCAACAACCGCATCACCTACTCCGTCATCTGCGACGTGCGCCGGGATGCGTTCGATACCCTGACCCATCTCCCGCTTTCCTACATCGACTCCCACCCGCACGGCGCGACGGTCAGCCGGGTCATTGCCGACGTTGACCAGTTTGCGGACGGTCTGCTCCTCGGATTCACGCAGTTCTTCTCCGGTGTGGTCACCATCATCTGCACGCTCGTGTTCATGCTGACGATCCATCCCGGCATCACGCTGGTCGTTGTCGTGCTGACTCCGCTGTCCCTGTTTGTGGCGGCGTTCATTGCCAGACGTACCTTCGCGATGTTCAAGCTCCGCTCCGAGACCAACGCCGAGCTGACATCCGTCATCAACGAATCCGTCGGCGGTCAGCCCGTTGTCCGCGCATTCTCCCGTGAGGACGACATGCTTGAAACCTTCGACGAGATCAACGGACGGCTGGAAAAATGCTCCCTCCGTGCGATTTTCTTCTCCTCCATCACCAATCCGTCCACGCGATTCATCAACAATGTCGTGTATGCGGCAGTTGCACTCACCGGTGCGCTGGCGGCTGTATCCGGTTCCAT
>JAFUQY010000319.1 GCA_017472105.1 Clostridia bacterium
AAAACCACGATCATCAACCTTCTCATGCGCTTCTACGATCCCGATTCCGGTGAAATCAAGCTGGAAGGCAGGGACATCGCCCACGCAAACCGCCAGTCCGTCCGCCGGAGCTACACGATGGTTCTTCAGGACACATGGCTGTTCAGCGGCACCATCGCCGACAACATCGCATACGGCTCGCCGCGTGAAGTGACCCGTGAGGAGATCGAAAAAGCCGCAAAAGCCGCCGGAATCCACTCCTTCATCAAAGGTCTGCCGCAGGGATACGACACCATCCTCACCGACGAGGGCGTGAACATCTCCAAGGGTCAGAAGCAGCTGCTCACCATCGCACGCGCCATGATTTCCGACGCTCCGGTGCTCATTCTCGATGAAGCGACCTCCAACGTCGACAGCATGACGGAAATGCGCATCCAGCACGCCATGAACGAACTCATGGAAGGACGCACCTCCTTCGTCATCGCGCACCGCCTCTCCACCGTCCGTTCCGCAGACATCATCTTCGTTCTCCGTGACGGCCGCGTGATCGAGCACGGTTCCCACGATGAGCTGATGGCGCAGAAGGGATTCTATCATTCCCTCCACAACGCGCAGTTTGTAAGCTAAAATATCTAAATTCCGATTGATTTTTGCACGCATTTGTGTTAGAATAAGTGCAAGACAATCGGAATTTTTATTTCATTCAATTGAATCATCGAAAGGACGGCATCCCATGATCAGAATCGGTTCCATCGGTCTGGGCGGCATCTCCGGCGGCGTGCATATCCCCGGAATCCAGAGAAGCCCCGACCTCACTCTCACCGCCATCTGCGACATCGACGAAAAACGGCTCCACGAACGCGGCGAACAGTACAAGATCCCCGAGGATCATCGCTTTACCGACTACCGTGATCTCATCGCATGCCCCGATGTTGACGCAGTGGACATCTCCACCCCCAACAACGTGCACGCGGAAATCGCCATGGCATCTGCAAGGGCAGGCAAATCCTACGGCGTGGAAAAGCCCGTCACCATGGATACCGCCGAAGCGGAAGCGCTCGCAAAAGTCACCCGCGAATGCGGCGTGCAGAGCATGATCTACTTCTCCTACCGCTATAAGGCAGCCGCAAGATACATGCGTTCCATCCTTCTCTCCGGCAGACTCGGCAAACTCCATCACGTGAACATGCAGTATTATCAGGCATGGGGTCTTGAGTCCGCGAACTGTCCGCTCGTCTGGCGTTATGTCAAAAAAATCGCGGCGTCGGGTGCGCTTGGGGATCTCGGATGCCACGGTCTCGACCTCGTTTCCTTCGTAACCGGTCAGCAGTACACCTCCGTCTCCGCGCATCTGGATACCATCGTGCACGAACGCAGACTCCCTGACGGCAGCGGCATGGGCAAGGTTGACGTCGACGACTTCTCCAATATCCTCGCGACCATGGACGGCGGCATCTCCGCTTCCTTCCAGATTTCGCGGTTCGCATACGGACGCGGCAACTACCAGCGCATGGAGGTCTACGGCGATAACGGTGCTCTCGTGTACCACCTCGACAGAATTCCCGGCGTGGATGAACTCGAAATCTGCGACGCATCCACCGGCGGCAAGTACGTCATCTCCGAAATCCCGCAGGAAATGCGCGTCGATCAGATGCAGTCCTTCGCTGACGTTCTCATGGGCAGGGGCGACGGTCTCAACGCCACCATCGACGACGGCGTGGTCAACGAAAAGCTCCTCGACGGCATCCTCCTCTCCTCCGAAGAAAAGCGCTGGATCACCCTGTAACGGAGGTGCACGATGTCTCTTGAGAAAAAATTCAGCGATTTCGTGAAGCTGTGCGAAGATAAAAAGCTCTTCATCGAAGGCGTCGCTGTTGCGGATGAAGCAAAACTCCTCTGCGAACACCACTTCCGCGATGACGTCGCACGGAATATCTATTCCCACACGAAATCCTTCACATCCACCGCAGTCGGTCTCGCAGCTGACGCCGGCAAACTCAGCCTTGACGATAAACTCATCGACTTTTTCCCGGAATCCGTTCCCGAAAATCCCGCGGCGGATCTCGATAAAATCACCCTCTGTCATCTGCTCACCATGTCAAGCGGATTCAATCATTCCTATCTCATGGCAGCAGAACGCCGCACCGGTCAGGGATATCCCGATTACGTGAAATACATGCTCTCCCGGCCCATGGAGAAAAAGCCCGGCGAGAGATTCTGCTACTCCAACGGCGACACCTACCTCGCAGGCAGAATGGCGGAAAAAGCACTCGGCATGACGCTGGAAAACATCCTCTATCAGCATCTGTTCTCCAAAATGGGCATCGGCTGGCCTGCCTGGGAGCACGATCCCATGGGTCACGCGTTCGGCGCATCCGGGCTCTACCTCAGACTCAGCGATATGATAAAGCTCGGTCAGCTCTACCTTGCGGGCGGCATGTGGAACGGTGAGAGAATCCTCTCGGACGCATGGACAAAAGCCGCAGGAGCAAAGCAGATCGAAACCAACGGCAATGACGTCTGCAACTGGAACGACGGCTACGGCTACCAGTTCTGGATCAGCCCGTTCCCCGGAGCCTATCGTGCCGACGGTGCCTACGGTCAGATCACCACAATTCTTCCCGAAAAAGGCCTCACCGTCGCAGTCCAGTGCCCCGATATCGGCAAGCTCGACGACGTGAAGATCGCCCTGACGGAGTTCATGAACGATCTCTGAGAAGCACCGACCAAAACCAAATCTGAAAATTTTTAATCCGAAAAGGAGAAAACAATATGAAAATCACAGTCTGGAATGAATTTGCTCATGAAAAGACCGACGACGTGGTAAAGGCGATTTACCCGGACGGCATTCACATGTGCATCGCAAGAGCTCTGGAAGCGGCAGGTTTTGAAGTCCGCACCGCTACTCTCGACGATCCCGAATGCGGTCTGACCGACGAAGTTCTCGACGACACCGACGTTCTGTTCTGGTGGGGCCACATGCGACACGGTGCTGTGCCGGATGAAGTCGTAAACCGCGTTTACAAGAGAGTCATCGGCGGCATGGGCATGGTTGTTCTCCACTCCGGTCACGCGTCCAAGATTTTCCAGAAGCTCTGCGGTACTCCCTCCGGCGAGCTGAAGTGGCGTGAATCCGGCGACAAGGAAATCCTGTGGGTTATCGAACAGGGTCACCCCATCACCGAAGGCATCGGCGAAAACATCACGCTTGAACACGAAGAAACCTACGGCGAACACTTCCTCGTACCCCAGCCCGACGAGCTCGTCTTCATCAGCTGGTTCAGCGGCGGCGAAGTATTCCGTTCCGGCTGCACCTACAAGAGAGGCCGCGGCAAGATCTTCTACTTCCGTCCCGGTCA
>JAFUQY010000320.1 GCA_017472105.1 Clostridia bacterium
AGGAAAACGTGATCCACCGGAGCATTGCCGGCGAGCATATCCTGATCCCGACGGGGGAAACCGCGATCAAGTACAACGGGATTTTCGCGATGACTGAGATCGGCGCGGAGATCTGGGAACGCCTCGCGCAGGGGATGGAGGAAGACGCTATTGTTGCCGAGATTCTCGACGAGTATGACGTGGACGAGCCCACGCTGAGGCAGGATTATGCGGAGTTTGTCGCGAAACTGACCGAGCTGGGGCTGGTGGAAGAATGAAAGAAAAAGGGAACCTTTGCGAAATGCGGGTTCCTTTTTTGCATGCCGGAAGTGCGCAGGTGAATTTTTGTCATATCATGACAGTTGAAATATTGAAATATCTTGAACACGGCGCGGTTTTATGATAAAATAGAGCAAAAGCAATCTCCCAACAAACGAAAGGATCGGAACAAGCATGAATATGACCGATAAAAAATACGAAGCGCTGTTCACGCCGTGGAAAATCGGCAATGTGGAGATCAAAAACCGCATTGTGATGTGTCCCATGGGCGGAACGTCCCTGTTCGGGTGGTTCGAGCTGACCGGCTGTCACTTCGACAAGGAGCCGGCAAAGCTCTTCCTCGAACGCGCCAACAACAACGTGGGGTTAATCATCCCCGGCATCGCACCTCTCCGCGACACCTTCTGGGGCAAATGGCTGTGGCAGAACCCAAAGATGTTCGAAGACCTGAAGGAGTTCATGGACGAGATCCACAAGACCGGCGCGAAGCTGTTCATTCAGCTCACCGCAGGCATGGGACGCTCCTGGGCAATCACGGAGCTGGTGGCGCCGCTTCACAAGAACAAGCTGACCCGCGCCATCATCAAGCCCATCATCGACACTTCGCACGAACTGGCATGTCCCAGTCCGCAGAAGTCCCGCTGGGCGCACGATATCGAATGTCCCGAAATGACCGTGGAGCAGATTCACGAAATCATCGAGGCGTTTGCGAAGACTGCGAAGCTGTGCCGGGATGCCGGTGTCGACGGGGTTGAGGTTCACGCCGTTCACGAGGGCTACCTCCTCGACCAGTTCACAATCGAATTTTTCAACAAGCGCACGGACGAATACGGCGGCAGCTTCGAGAACCGCTATCGCTTTGCGGCGGAAGTTGTCAGGGCGATCAAGAAAGCCTGCGGTGACGACTATCCCGTATCGCTCCGGTATTCCGTGGAATCCAAAATGAAGGGATTCTGCGAAGGCGCGATGCCCGGTGAAGTTTACAAGGAAGCCGGACGTGACATGGCGGAATCCGAACGCGCGGCAAAGTACCTCGAGGACGCTGGCTACGACATGCTCAACGCGGACAACGGAACCTACGACTCCTGGTACTGGGCGCATCCGCCGATGTACATGCCCGAGAACTGCAACCTCGACGACGTGGCGCACATCAAGCAGTTCGTGAATATTCCCGTCGTCTGTGCGGGACGTATGGATCCCGAAGTCGGCGCCGCGGCTGTTGCTGACGGAAGAATCGACGGTGTCGGCGTGGCGCGTCAGTTCCTCGTTGACCCGGAATGGATCACCAAGCTGATCGAAGACCGCCTCGAGGATATCAAGCCGTGCATCTGCTGTCACGCGGGCTGCTTCAATTTTTCCTCCTCCAAGGGTCACGCCAACACGCAGGACCTGACTGACACCATGGGTCTGGCACGGTGCGCGCTCAATCCCGAAACCATGCAGTCGAAGAAGTACCATCTCGAACCCGCGAAGAAGGCGAAAAAGATTGCAGTCATCGGCGGCGGTATCGGCGGTATGGAGGCGGCAATTGTCTGTGCGAAACGCGGTCACAAGGTAACGCTGTACGAAAAGACCGGTGTGCTCGGCGGTGTGTTCATTGCGGCATCCGCTCCGTCGTTCAAGGAAAAGGACAGAGCCCTGATCACATGGTACCGGCGCGAGATCACCAAATACCCGATTGAAGTGAAGCTGAACACCGAAGTCACCGATGTGAACACGCTCGGCGCGGACGAAATCATCGTGGCAACGGGAGCTGCGGCGAAGAGAATCCCGATTCCCGGTGCGGACGGAGCCATCGAAGCGGTGGATTACCTTCTCGGGAACAGCGAAGTCGGCGAAAACGTAACCGTCATCGGCGGCGGGCTGACCGGATGCGAGATCGCGTATGATCTGTATCTGAAGGGAAAGAAGCCGACGATTGTGGAAATGCAGGACGACCTCATCACGACCAAGGGCATCTGCCTCGCCAACACGAGCTACCTCCGCGATTTCTTCAAAACCAACAAGGTTCCCGTGCATCTGGAAACGTCCGTGTGCGAAATCGGAAACGGCGGCGTGACGGTGAAGGACGGAAACGGAAAGCAGTTTAAGATCGACGCGGATTCCGTCATTCTGTCCGTCGGATACAATCCCGCGCCCGTGGTTCAGAAGAGCAGGCACATTCACGTCATCGGCGACGCGGCAAATGTGGGCAATCTCCGTACCGTTATCTGGGGTGCGTGGGATGTATGCATGAAACTGTAAAACAGGAGAAAGATTATGATACTGACAAAAGAACAGCAGGCGATTCTTGACGGCGAAAAGGGTGAAACGCTCGCCAAGGTCATGAAAACGCTGGTGATGTACGGCGACGCGTTCGAAGCGGAAAAGCTGGTGCCCATCACCTCCGAGTACAACCACCTCGTAACCTCCTTCGGGCTCAAGGTTATGTCCCCTGTGTACGATCTGATGCAGCAGATTCTCGACGCTGGTGTGGCATCCGGACAGAAATTCTCCGTTGACCCGAGACCCATTGACAAAAACGTTCCCGCGAATTTCCTTCAGAATCTCGTGTTCAATAAATTCATGTACACGAAGCAGGATTTCTATGAAAATCAGCTCTCGAAGCTCGGTCTCATGGACAAGAACGCATTCACCTGCACCTGCTACATGGACGAAGTCGGAAACAAGCCGAAGAAGGGCGACGTCCTCTCCTGGGCGGAATCCAGCGCGGTTGTCTACGCAAACTCCGTGCTCGGCGCAAGATGCAACCGCAACTCCGGCATCATCGACATCATGGGTTCCATTGTGGGATACGTCCCGTACTTCGGTCTGCTCACGGACGAAGGCAGAAAAGCAACGTGGATTGTGAAGATTCAGACCACGAAGAAGCCTGAAGCACAGCTCCTCGGTTCCGCAATCGGCATGAAGGTCATGGAGGATGTGCCGTACGTCGTCGGTCTTGACCGGTGGATCGGTACGGAGCTCAACGACGCGGCATGCGCATATCTCAAGGATTTCGGCGCGGCTACTGCCTCCAACGGTGCGGTCGGACTTTATCACATCGCAAATCTCACACCCGAAGCGGTCGAATCCGGGGAATCCCTGATCGCTCCCGGTGCAAAGGAATACATCATTGACGACGCGGAGCTTGAGCGCGTGAAGAAGAACTATCCCGTGATCTGGAAGAATCCCGATGCCGCACCGAAGCTGTGCTTTGTCGGATGTCCGCATCTCTCCCTCGAGCAGCTCCGCGACTGGACGGAAAAGATCGAAGCAGAACTCGCAAAGACCGGCGCGAAGAAGGTCTCGATCCCTACCGTGTTCACTGCGTCCCCCGGCGTGCTTGAGGCATTTGAGAAGACCGAATACGCGGCAAGACTCAAGGCGACCGGCGTCATCACATCCTACATCTGTCCGCTGATGTACATGAACAACCCGCTGTGCAAGAAGATGCCCGTCATCACCTCGTCCAATAAGCTCCGCACCTACACCAGCGCGAGATACTACACGGACGACGAAATCCTGCACGCAATCACCAAGGGAGGTAAGTGAAAATGAAACAGTTTCAGGGAAGAGTAGTCACCCCCGGTGAAGTTACGGCGGAAGCGGTCGTCACCACACAAGGCTTCAATACGCTCGCATCCTTCCAGATGGCACTGCAATTCGGCGATAAGGACGTCAAATGCGGTGACCAGAGCAATGCGGAACTGTACGGCAAGCCCATGATCGGCAAGGCACTTTGTCTCCCGCAGACGATCGGCTCCACGACGGGCGGTCTGGTGCTGTACTGTGCCTGTGCGATGGGCAAAAATCCCGCCTGCATGCTCTTTTCGGGACACATCGACTCCCTCGCGGCTGCCGGTGCTGTTCTCGCGGATGTGTGGGTTGACGGCGTGACGATGCCCGTTGTCGATTCGCTCGGCGAGGAATTCCTCCGCTATGTGAAGGACGGCATGAAGATCACCGTAAAGCCCGGCGGCGTTGTCGAAGTGGAATAAACGGCATAACAAAAGGAACTCGTGAGACGGATGAATCCCACGGGTTCCTTTTTGCGTTGTTATTCTTTGATCGGGAAGGCGCTTTCGCGGTAGATGTAGCTGAACCGTCCGCTCGGAGCAGTGTCGCCGTCGCAGTAGAAGTCGATGATGTCGTCGCTGCCCACGTTGTCCGCCCACTTGAAGCGGAAATCGAGCGGCTTCTCACCGAACAGGGAGCGCGGCAGGGTGTAGACGATCGTTCTGCCGGACTGCGTGTACGGGATGTGCATCACGGTCTCAAATCCGGTTCTGCCGTACTGCTCCACGGGAACCTGACCGGCACTTCCTTCTGCACGGCTGACGGCGAGATCGTATCCTTCCCATCCGGTTGTGTCATCCCCGGTGAGATTGATGTACAGCGTCATGTGGTTCACGCCGGATTTTTCCGTGATCTCTTCCGCGCATTCCGCCATGAAGTAAACGGAGGTGTCATCCCGAGCCACCTTTGCCGTGACGATGTTGTTGCGTCCGGTGGTGTTTTCGTAGTGCGTCGAGCCGAAGCCGCGGCAGTCGCGATGGAGCGTTGTGCCCTTTGCGCTCCGGTAGACGGGCTGAACGTCCGCGAAATCTTCGATCGTGCGGATTGTCTTCGGCGCGGACGGGATCTGCCGTGGG
>JAFUQY010000321.1 GCA_017472105.1 Clostridia bacterium
CGCGGGAGTCATCGAAAATTCGCGACCGACTGCGGCATATTTCGCACCCGCCATGCTGTTGTACGGCAGAAGCTCGACTGCATGCTCCCCGGCAAACTCAGCGATTTTGCAAAGGTTTTCGTCCGTATCCGTGATTCCCGGGATCAGCGGTACCCGGAGCACGAAATCCTTCCCGGACTGCATCAGCCAGCGCAGATTTGCGAGAATCCGGTCGTTCTTCACCCCAGTGTACATCTCATGCATCGCGCCGTCAAACAGCTTCACGTCCGCCATCACGTAGTCGAACAGTGCAACTGTCTCCCGGTAAACCGCTTCCGGCGCAAACGACGACGTCTCCAGTGCGAGATGGATGCCCTCGTTTTTCAGAAGCCGCGCGGTCTCCCGGACAAATGCATGCTGCATCAGCGGCTCGCCTCCGGAAAATGTCACACCGCCGTCCGTGCCGAAAATGTCCCTGTCTTCGAGAAGCCGCGCAGCAAGATCCTCCGGCGTCCACGGTTTTCCCGCAACGGACAGATTCCCGAACGGGCACACATGCAGGCATCGCCCGAACGGCTGACACTCCGCGTGGTCACAGCTCTGCGAACATTTGCCGCAGGAAATGCACCGCGCCTGCTTCACGTACAGCTCAGGACTGCTCGAAAGTCCCTCCGGGTTGTGGCACCAGCGGCATCTCAGCGGACATCCCTTCATGAACACCGTCGTGCGGATGCCCGGGCCGTCGTTGAGCGCGAAGCCTTTGATATCGAAAATAATTCCGGTCACATCGTACCTCGATTCTGTCATGCCTGTTCCTCAAAACAGACGGATGCAAGATCGCTCCACAGCGAACCGGCAAAATCGGCAGCGATGGCTTTCTCCTGCTGCGATGCTGTTCTGAATAATGTAACAGACAATTTTTTGTTCTTCTTTTTCCATCTGCCGACCACTTCGCCGTCAATCATCAGTGCGGGCATCACAATTCCTGCGAGATTGAATATCGCTCTCAGATTCTCCCGGCGCAGGAACAGGCTTTCCTTTTTTTCGTGAGCCAGAAGAAGCTGGTCAAATCCGGCAAGGAACAGACATTTCGGAATCCCCTGATCGTACGTCTGGTTGCTGTCGATAAAATAATAGGTTTTCCCTTCGCATTCCGCCGATGATACGGGCAGGCAAGACAGCCAATCCCTGACCTGTGCGGCGGATGCATGGAAATAGTACATGGCATCGTGAATCGTGGACGGTCCCATGTGCGTGAAGTACCGGCGAGCCATTTCCAGATTTGCTTCCCGCTCCGGAATGGGAGTGAACGCAGGAGACAGGCAGAACGCTTTCTTTTCCTGCACGACATAGTTCATAAATCCGCGTTCGCACAGTTCCCGGACACCGCCGCCCCACTGGTCGAACATACTGCTTTCTTCCGATTCGGTCATACCGTTCTGCCGGCAGATATCCTTCAATTCTTCTCTCGTCCTCTCGGAGCATCTGAGTGCCTCCAGAATCACACCGGCGAAATAAGCCTGTCTTTCCGGTGTAAGTGCCCATTTGTCACGCTGATTCCAGAAGGTATATCCGCGCCAGTCATTGCGAAGGTAATCCTGTCCGTTATTGCAATGGATAAACAAGGGCAGATCCTCTTCGGCAAATACATGAACGGTTCCCCTGACTGTCCAGTTTTTCACGAGCCCGTCTCTGAGCGTATCCTCGTCATAATCCGAGCATCGTATTTTCAGCGAGTGCATGGCGTTCACCATGAACTGCGCCTGAACACCGCAAAGATCATGCAGGACGGTCATTTTATCGGTCGGTCTGAGCAGATGCTGGTTCGCCATCTGACGGATTTTCAGTTCTTCTATGGTCATCGTTTTCTCTCCGGTCGGCTGCATTTGGATTACATCCAAGTATATCACGCGGAACTCCC
Source organism: Clostridia bacterium (assembly GCA_017472105.1). The sequence goes on from JAFUQY010000321.1 coordinate 1,901, forward strand.
GCTGTCAAGGGCGAAAATCACGCAAATATGCCGTGTTAACCGATAGTTGCGCCGGAGTTGGTTGCAAAATCGCCCGGTTTCGTGTATAATATAAGAAAAAACGGAGGTTATTTTTCCATGAGTGCTGTAAGAGTTGAAAGCACCTTATTCTTATTGTTCTTTTTTATCATCCCATTCATCATCGCCGTCGTGTTGATTACCGTTCTGATCGTAGCGCTGGTACGGCGATCCCGGAGACCGGACACATCGTTCACCGGAACCTCGGCATTCACACCGCC
>JAFUQY010000322.1 GCA_017472105.1 Clostridia bacterium
ATCCCGAGCGCGGGGCGGCAATTCCCATTCCGCTCACCGGCGTGAAGCGGTGCATGGCGGTGCGGCGTCACTCCGAATTCTGGTGCTCCCCGTGGTTCGGAGACGGTGCGGATCCGTTTTCCGGCATGCCCGGCGAGACCCAGCTCCTCCTTTGCGAAAAGGACGGCGGCGGCTGGATCGCGATTGTTCCCGTGGTGTCCGAGGACTACAAATGTGTTCTCGAAGGCTCGGACGACGGACCCTCTGCCGTGCTGTACTCGTGGTGCCGCGATCTTGACGCTGTCCGCGGGCTCGCGTTCGTGATGGCGGAGGGCGGCGACCCGTATGCACCCGTTCACGCCTGCGTCACGTACGCGCTCGAGCTTCTGAACAACGGTTGTTCGCCGAAAGACAAACGCCGCTATCCCGAACTCTTCGAATACCTCGGCTGGTGCAGCTGGGATGCGCTCCAGATCCGCGTTTCCGAGGACGGGCTCGTCGAAAAATGCGAGGAATTCAAGGCGAAGGGCATCCCCGTGAAGTGGGCGATCATTGACGACATGTGGGCGGAGGTCAAAGCCTTCAACGATGCCGTCTACAACAGCAGAAGCGAGATGTTCAAACTCATGCATTCCTCGTCGATGTACGATTTTGAGGCATCCTACCGCCGGTTCCCGCACGGACTTGCCCACGCGGTCAAGAAAATCCACTCCTACGGCATGAAGGTCGGCATATGGCACCCGACGACGGGCTACTGGATGGGCGTCGATCCGGCCGGACCCGCGTATCAGAAGCTGAAAAACTACGCGTACACCTCACCCGACGGCAGAATCATGTCCGACTGGCACGAGGAAAAGGCGTTCGGCTGGTTCAACACGATGCACCGGTTCTTCCGGGAATGCGGCGCGGACTTCCTCAAGGTCGACAACCAGAGCATGACGCGGCGTTTCTACAAATACAGCGGCACGGTCGGCGATGTGACCCGGCAGTACCACCGCGGGCTTGAGGCATCGGTCGGGCTGAATTTCGGCAATTGCATAATAAACTGCATGGGCATGGCGTCCGAGGACATGTGGAACCGCAGCTTCAGCCCGATTTCCCGCTGCTCCGACGATTTCCAGCCGGAGGACCGCCCGTGGTTCACGAAACACATCCTCCAGTGCACGTACAACTCGCTCATGCAGGGCGAATTCTACTGGAACGACTTCGACATGTGGTGGACGGACGACTCGCAGGCGGAGAAAAACAGTGTTCTGCGTGCAGTTTCCGGCGGCCCGATCTACGTGAGCGATGAAATCGGACGGTCGAGAGCGGAGATTTTAAAGCCGCTTGCGTTCGATGACGGGCGGATTCTGCGCTGTGACCGGAGCGGTGTTCCGACGGCGGACTGCATCGCGGTGAATCCCGAAACGTCCGGAAAGCCTCTGAAAATCCAGAATATCACCGGAAAAAGCGGCGTTGTGGCGGCGTTCAATATCACAAAAGAGCAGAATCCGGTGACGGGAATCGTGAAACCGACGGATGTGCCGGGTCTGGAAGGTGAGGAATTTGTGATATATGACCACTTCTCGGGGGATTTTGCCATCGTGAAGGCGGATGAAGGCGTGGAGTTTACGCTGAACGATATCGACGACTTCCGGCTTTTCATCATCGTGCCGTATGTCAGCAATTTCGCGGCAATCGGGCGCACGGACAAGTTCATCTCGCCCGCGTCCATCACCCAGCAGATCGGTGAGGAAGTGACGCTGTATGAAGATGGAATTTATGCATACGTCAAAAACGGCGTTCTGCACACGAAAATGGGTTATGCAAAAGCCTAAAATAGTGCAATCAATATAGGCGTATGCCTAACATAATATAGGCAAAACTCTAAAACAAATTAGGCAAAACACAAAAATAGAGAGGATACCATGAACAATATTAGGCATTTGTCTGAATTCAGATGCGGCGACGATATGGCGGCAATCAGCGCGGCGGCGGACTGGCTGCGAGCGAATCCCGGCACTACACTTATCATCGAACCCGGCGAATACCGGATCACGGGAGAACTTGCGAGAGCTGCGATGGCGTCCGTGATGACCGGTGAATGGGGATACAATCCCCAGCGGCACATGTTCAACCCGAAGTACAGGTACGACCGCGGACTCAACCTCGACGGCGTGCGCGACTGTAAAATCGAAGGATATGGTGCTGTGTTCATGGTCGACGGATTCATGGAGCCCGTGACGATGACGAACTGCGAGAACGTCGAGCTCTGCGGCATCACGATTGACCACAAGCGCAAACCGTACTCCCGCGGCGTGATTGTGTCCGAATCCGAACGGGACGCCGACGGAAACCGCACGTGCGAAATCCGGCTCGATCAGGAGATCACGGAGAACTCACCGTTCACACTGCGCTACATTTTCTACGATGTGCACAACGGCTGTAACATTGCGTGCGGAGTGAAATCGTACAAAGTGACGGAACCGACCCTCGTCGAAGCGGTGCTCTCGTCCAAGGCGGATAAGCTGACTGGACTGGAGTTCTACACCGTACATGCCTTCCACTCCCGCCCCGCGATCCTGATCGAGAACGCGAAGAACGTCACCCTCACCGACGTCACCATCCACAGCCAGCCCGGCATGGGCATCGTCGGCAACCGGAGCGAGGACGTCACCATGCGCCGCGTGAATGTTGTGCCGTCCGTTGGTCATGCGATGTCTACAAATACCGACGCAACGCATTTCACCTCAATGAAAGGAACGCTCCGCTACGAAAACTGCGTCTTTGACGGTCAGGGCGACGATTTTGCCAACGTCCACACGTATTATCAGGCAGTTGTCGGACGCGAAGACGGAAATTCCTACCTCATTCAGGAGAAAACGCCCGACGGAACCCACGCGCAGACGCTCGATTACCCCGATGTCGGCGATACGCTCGAGCTGGTCAGCCACGATACCCTTGAGGTGATCGGAAACTATACGGTCGTCGACTGCGAGCCGATGCCGGACGAGTGGATGTGCAGAGTCACGCTCGACAAACCCCTGCCGGAGAACACGGACGGGCTGATGCTGTCGGATATCACGCGCACGCCGTTTGTCGAGATCATCGGATGCACCGCGTCACGGCACTTTGCACGCTCGATTCTGCTGAAAACACGGCGCGGAGCACTCGTCGAGGACAACCATTTCCGTGACGTGCAGGGTCCGGCAATCGTCGCGGCAGCCGAATCGTGGTGGTACGAGGGCGTTTGTCCGGCAAATATCACCATCCGCCGCAACCGGATCGTGAACTGCGCCCGCAACTGGGGTGAAGCCGCCGGAATTGTCGTGAAAGCCGACGCCGACCACGCGAAGGGACGGACGATTTCGAACATCGTCATCGAGGATAACATCATCGACTGCCCGAACCACGACCACGCGATGTACCTCA
>JAFUQY010000323.1 GCA_017472105.1 Clostridia bacterium
GTCAAGCTGGAGCGCAACGTCGGAATAACGCACGATCGGACCCGCAATCAGCTGCGGGAACAGCGCGATGTACGCCGCGAGATTGATCGGATTCTTCTGCGCCGGAACGTCACCGCGGTACACGTCCACGGAATAGCTGAGAATCTGGAACGTATAGAAGCTGATGCCGATGGGAAGCGCAATCCGCAGAAGCGGCAGGGAAAGCCCCGTCAGCGCGTTCACGTTGGAAATGAAGAAATCCGCATACTTGAAGTAGCCGAGCATCGCAAGGTCAAACGCGACGGACAGCCACAGGAATACCTTCGACAGCGTTCTGCCACGGTATTTTTCGATCAGCAGACCGAACACATACCCGACCGCGATCGAGAGCACCATCAGCACCACGTACTTCGGCTCGCCCCAGTGATAGAAATACAGGCTTGCAAGGAGCAGAACCGTGTTTTTCAGCATCTTCGGGACGATGAAATACAGAATCAGCACGATGGGCAGAAAATAATAGAGAAAAGGAATGCTGGAAAAGAGCATATTGGTTCCGTCCTTTCTTTTCCTCAAAAAAGACGGACGCAGTCTATTCCGCCCGTCTTAGGTTTTTATACGTAATCAGCGCAAATGCGCCATGCCCGCGGAGGCTTCCACACTCAGCGCAGCGGAAGGGCGTGGGATCTGTTGTAACCACAACTTCAAATACGCCGTGCTTGCCCGCGGAGGCTCCTCCGCTCAGCGCAGCGGAAGGTCGTGGGAATTGTCATAACCCCAGCTTCAAGTGCGCCGTGCCATGCCCGTGGGGGCGTCCCCACTTATGCTTCGAGAGAGGTGGGGCACATGATGAAGAATACCTTGTCGCCGACGGATTCGCAGAGCATTTCGTCCGCGGTTACGCAGATCTGCCATCTCAGGTTCGCGTTGTCGGTCAGGTTCTTCTTGAAGGCTTCCACGTCAGCGTCGTCAGCGAGGTCGAATACGTAGCCGACAAATGCGATGGAACCCATCATGGGAGCGAACATTGCCGCGGATTCGAAGCCGGTAACTTCATAGTTGTCAAAGCCTGCCATGTAGCCCGCTTCCATTTCCACAGCGCCGCCGGAGAAGAGGATGCGTTCGTTGGTGATAACGGTTTCGGCAAGCTCATATGCGGTAGCGTCGGGAGATGCGGTCAGCTTTTCGGTGAATACGCCGTAGAGCTGGTGCGCGAGAGTGTCGCCGGCGGAAGTTTCCGCTTCGGTTTCATCGGGCGCGTTGGTTTCTTCCACTGCGGGAGTGGTATCAACGTCAGCTGTGGTGTCTTCGGCGTCATTGCCAGCGCAGGACGCGAAGGAAAGAAGAAGAGCGGATGCGAGAAGAATGGAAAGTACCTTTTTCATGTTGTAAAATCTCCTGTAATTTTAAATTATTCAGTTTTCGTTCAGCCGGATGCTCCAGCCGCCGTCATATTTCATGACGAGAATGGTCTGCCCGTTTTCCGTGTGCAGAACAAGCGTGTAGACCGTTTCCGGATCGGGATTCGCAATGTGCCAGATCACGTCGGGTTCACCGTCCGATGTGAAAGTTTCACCGGGCAGGATGCTCTCGTTTTCGACGGTCAGGTCTCCCGAGGACACCGTAATTCTGCATTCACCCTCCGCCGTGAAGTTCAGCGGAACATCGAGGGATGCGGAAGTTGTCCGTGCCAGAGCATATGCCGACACCGGTTCAGCCGGATTTTCCGCCAGCATGATGCCGGACGACGTGATCCGCTCGCCGTTTGTCGTCACCGCAATGTCCGTGCCGCGCGGGAAGAGAAGCAGTGTCACCGTGAGAATCAACACAACCGATGCCGCCAGTACCGCGTAACGGACCATGGGAGCCGTCGTGCGGACCGGTTTTGACGCCAGAACTCTGCTTTTCAGCTCGGACGGCGCCTTGATCTGCCGGAATTGTTCGATTTGTTTGTTGTCAAACATGGTTATTCCTCCATGGAGAGCAGATCCTTCAGGGCATCCCGACCGCGTGCCAGCCGCATTTTGACAGCCGACTGCGAAATTCCGAGCATCCGCGACACTTCGTCCACGGAAAATCCTTCGAGATGGTGGAGCACAATCGCCGCACGGTTCTTTTCGGGAATTTTCGCGAGACAGCGCATCACGTCCGACGAATCAAGTTCCGGATCCTCCGCCGCCGTCTCCGTGATTTCGTCAAGGGAAACGTACGACCGGATTTTCCGCCGTCTGAGAAGATCACAGCACCGGTTCACCGTCACGCGGATCAGCCATGCGCGCTCGTGCTCTTCATCCCGCAGAAACGGCGCGGCAGTCATGTACTTCACGAATACATCCTGCACCGCATCTGCGGCATCTTCGGAATTCTGCATGTAGGTCAGGGCAAGACGGTACAGCATATCCGCGTAATTGTCGTATGCTTCATCAATTCTGCGGTTCACTGATCCACCCTCCTGTATTCAACACGCACGAGCCGCCGCTCAGGTCACATGTTTCTGAAAAATTTTTGAGATTTTTTGAAAAAAGTTTTTTTGCCGCAATTTCACGAGATTTTCACCGGCTTTGCCGTGCGCTCCGCGATGAACGAACGGATCTGTTCCATCCGGTCCTTTTCGGGAATCTTTGAGACAAACCCCTGTACCTTGCCGATTTTTTCCGCCTTGCCGGTGCCGAGCGGGTGATACGGCTCAAGATCCACGTGCTCAATGCCGGAGAGCTCCTCAGCCAGCGCGGCGATTGCGGAAAAATGCTCCTCCGTATCGTTCGCGCCCGGGATGATCGGACAGCGGAGCACAATCTTTCCGCCGGCGTCACTCACCGCACGGAGATTTTCAAGAATCGGCGCCTGAGGAACCCCGGTCAGCTTTCTGTGAAGCTCTTCGCCCGTCGCTTTATAGTCGAATAAAAACAGATCGATGAAGGGAAGTGCGGCGAGGATGATTTCGGTTTTCGCAAAGCCGCTCGTCTCCACAGCCGTGTGCAGTCCCTCGTTTTTCGCAGCTTTCAACAGCTCCAGCGTGAATTCATGCTGATAGAACGGCTCACCGCCCGAGACCGTCATGCCGCCGCCGCTCGTTTCGTAGAAAATTTTGTCCGAGAGCACCTTTTTCATCACCTGCTCCACGGTCATGTCGTTCCCGAC
>JAFUQY010000324.1 GCA_017472105.1 Clostridia bacterium
CCGATCCCGTTGGCGATATCGCAGTTTTTGATTTCTCCGTAATGCATGGGCGTGATCCTTTCTGAAATGGTTGAAACATATGATTCAGCACCGCGGGAACCGTCCGTCGACCGAACCTCAGTATTGTTGATTTGCGGACAGTCGGGGTCCCTACCGGAGTTTGGGCGGCAGACATCCTGTTTAATATACCTCAAAATCACTCACAGATGCAGCACTCTCTCCTTGATCTCCTGCGTCCGTCCCTGGTTCCAGTACTGCGTGCCGATGTATCCGCAGGTGCGGCGGGCAACGTTCATTTTGTCCTGATCGTGGTTGCCGCATCGGGGGCATTTCCAGATCAGCTTGCCGTTTTCTTCTTCGATGGCAATTTCGCCGTCCCAGCCGCAGACCTGACAGTAGTCGCTCTTGGTGTTCAGCTCGGCGTAGATGATGTGGTCGTAGATGAATTTCATCACTTCCAGCACCGCGTCAAGGTTGTCCTGCATGTTCGGCACTTCCACGTAGCTGATCGCGCCTCCCGGGGACAGATGCTGGAACTGCGCCTCAAACGCGAGCTTGTCGAACGCGCTGATTTCCTCGGTGACGTGGACGTGGTAGCTGTTTGTGATGTAGCTCTTGTCCGTGACGCCCTCGATGATGCCGAAGCGCTGCTGGAGACACTTCGCAAACTTGTACGTCGTGGATTCCAGCGGGGTTCCGTACAGGCTGAAGTCGATGTTGTGCTCCGCTTTCCACTTGCGGCAGGCGGCGTTCATGGCGTGCATCACTTCCAGCGCGAACGGCGTTGCGTCCGGGTCGGTGTGGCTCTTGCCGGTCATGTATTTCACGCATTCGTACAGACCCGCATAGCCGAGGGAAATGGTCGAATATCCGCCGTAGAGGAGCTTGTCGATCGGTTCGCCCTTTTCCAGACGTGCGCATGCGCCGTACTGCCAGAGAATCGGAGCCGCATCGGACAGGGTGCCCTTGAGACGGTTGTGACGGCACATGAGCGCACGGTGGCACAGCTCAAGACGCTCGTCGAAGATTTTCCAGAATTTTTCGAGATTTCCGCCGGAGGACAGCGCAACGTCGGGCAGATTGATCGTGACCACGCCCTGATTGAAGCGTCCGTAGTACTTCGGCTTGTTGGTTTTCGGGTCGACGTAGGGTGTCAGGAAGCTGCGGCAGCCCATGCAGGTGTAGCAGTGCCCTTCCCCGTTTTTGTCGATTTTGAGCTCGAGCATTTTCTTCTCGGAGATGTAGTCCGGGACCATGCGCTTGGCGGTGCACTTTGCGGCGAGCTTGGTGAGATACCAGTATTTGGAATCCTCGGTGATGTTGTCTTCCTCGAGGACGTAGATGAGCTTCGGGAACGCGGGAGTCACCCACACGCCGGACTCATTCTTGACGCCCTGATAGCGCTGGAGGAGGACTTCCTCGATGATGATGGCGAGGTCGTTCTTTTCCTGCTCGTCCTTCGCTTCGCCGAGGTACATGAACACGGTGACGAACGGCGCCTGACCGTTGGTAGTGAGCAGGGTGACGACCTGATACTGGATGGTCTGCACGCCCTTGCGCACTTCCTCGCGGAGTCTGCGTTCGACGATGCCGCTCACTTCTGCGTCGCTCAGTCCGCGTCCGATGAGGCGGTTTTCCTCAACGACGTCGCGGCGGATCTTCTCACGGCTGACCTGCACGAACGGCGCGAGATGGGTGAGGGAGATGGACTGCCCGCCGTACTGGTTGTATGCGACCTGCGCGATGATCTGCGTAGCGATGTTGCAGGCGGTTGAGAAGCTGTGCGGTCTCTCGATCAGCGTGCCGGTGATGACGGTGCCGTTCTGGAGCATGTCCTCAAGATTGACGAGGTCGCAGTTGTGCATGTGCTGGGCGAAGTAGTCGGAGTCGTGGAAGTGGATGATGCCCTCGTTGTGCGCCTCGACGATTTCGCGCGGGAGCAGAATGCGGTTGGTGATATCGCGGGAAACCTCGCCTGCCATGTAGTCGCGCTGGGTGGAGTTGATGACGGGGTTTTTATTGGAATTTTCCTGCTTTGCCTCTTCGTTGTTGCATTCGATGAGGGAGAGGATCTTGTCGTCGGTGGTGTTGGACTGGCGGATGAGGGTGCGGGTGTAGCGGTAGGTGACGTATTCCTTCGCGACTTCATACGCACCGTGCGCCATGATCTGATGCTCGACCATATCCTGCACTTCCTCAACGGAAGGAGAGCGTCCGAGCTCCTCGCATGCCATCACGACGCGTTCCACGATTCTCTCGATCTGCACGTCGGTCATGCGGAATCTTTCCTCCGCGCTCGCGTTTGCCTTGGCGACGGCGTTCTGGATCTTCCCGGAATTGAAGATTTCCTCCGATCCGTTTCGCTTGATTATCTTCATCGGCTGTGAACCTGTTCCTTTCTATATAAGACACACAAGATATTGTATTCGTGCGCGATCATTATACCATATCTTGTGGGTGTTGTCAATATATAGACACAAGATATCGGGTATTGGATTTTCCGATAACGGGCGGGAGAGAATGTACATCCGATATCATTGACTCAAGGCAATCTCTCTGTCATCTGACCATACGCCACCCTTTGTCATTCAGAGGGCGGGCTATCCTGACAATTTATACCCAATGTCCCGCCCGAAGAATCTGTGCACGTCCTGCTCGGATTGGCATATGTCCGTGGTTGTCATACCTGTTCAGCTGAAGGGTACTCACTTTGTAATAACGTACAGTTTGATGATATAATATTTGTGTAAACCGTTCGTTAAATCGTTCGTGAGTGACCTTCACCTGAATAGTAAAGAACACCACGGACATATTTCGAGTCGAATAGGACATGCTCAGATTCTTCGGGCATGGTGTATGGCTTTGGTCACAAGTGATTTTCGCCCTCTGAATGACAGGTAGTAACGTCAGGCTTGCTGCCGGATGATTCTTGCCTTAATCCGAAGACGCAGCCCACCCGCCGCCATCATGATGCATTATGAATTTCCCTCATTCACACAATCGTTATCTCATTCACTTCCCCGTGATACCCGCCGCATACGGTGATCTGCGGGATACCGCTGTCGAGCTTCGTTTCACCGTAGCCGTGGACGTGACCGGCAATGACCGCCTTCAGATTCGGGGTCTTGTTGCAGAAATCGAGGAATTCGAGGGTAATCTCATCCGGGTACTGCCGTTTTGCACCGGGATTTGTGGTTTTGTCAAGCAGATGCGCCGGGGTACCCATCAGGAACGGCAGCCCCTTTGTGACGTCCTTGGCGCGCATCTCGTACGCGTACGCGTTTTCGGAGTAGAGCGGCGTATGGACGCAGAGGATCACGGGCATCTCACCCTCGCACGCCTTCCTGAACCGCTCAAACTGTTCGGGGGTGATATAGTAATAGTTGTTGTCGACTGCGACGAACTTCACGCCGTGAATAACGCGCTCGTCGTACCAGATGTTGTTGCACGGGAACGCGGCGAGAACGTCGTCGAAGCTCTGCTTTTTGTAGTCCTCGTCCTCCCAAGCCTCGCCGACGTACAGGCTGTATTCGTGATTGCCCGCCGCCATGAAGCAGTCCGCACCGGTGAACAGCTTCTTCGCGTATTCGAGATTTGCCACGGACACAAAGTCGATGAAGTCGCCGGTGTAGATGATGGTTTCGCCCTTTTCGCGGGAGAGTGCGAAGAGCTCCCCGGCGTACTGCGGCAGAAGCTCGGGCCGGTTGCCGGTGAACGCATTCGCGCGGTTTTCGCCGAGCTTTACCTTGCGTTCGTTGTCGCGCATGTCCGCGAAGCAGAGGTGGCTGTCGGATGCGTGGATTACGGTAAACGGTGCGGGTACACCGATGTCAAGCGTGATGCTGCGGATTTTCATGGGGAACCTCCTGGGAAAATAAATAATAAAGAAGAAAGAAGAAATAAGAAAGATGAAACAGACCGGGGCATTACACTGAACCTGCACCGTCTTCTTTATTCTTTATTCTTTCCTCTATTATACTCCACCCGTCCGCATATTTCCAGTGTTTCCGCGAATTTTCGTGGGAGAATCCTGCACAGAATTTTACCGATTACACTTGACAATCCGGGTTGTATGCTATATAATTAAATGATGGAAAACGGCATGCATACTGCCGTGCAGTTTATTGATTTTTTAAAAGGAGCAATCTCATGAAAAAGACTCTCAGCCTGATTCTGGCCGCACTCATGCTTTCCTCCGCGTTTGTCTCCTGTTCCGACAACAAAGCGGAAGATACCCCCGGCGATACCTCCGCAGCAACTCCCGATCCCGCTGACACCTCCGCTTCCGCTGAAGAGCTGGAAGAAACCACGCCCACGATCCAGGACGATCTCCCGGAAGTCACCTTCGGCGGCGCGGACTACGTGATCTACAACACCAATCCCGACACCAACACCTGGTACACCACGACCTTCGTCGACTTCGAAGAAGACTCCGGCGAGCCCATCACTTCCTCCATTTTCTACCGCAACCTCGCAGTCGAAGACCGCTTTGACGTTGTGATTTCCGAATTCTACTCCGCGGCAGCCGACGTGAAATCCGTGATTCAGGCGGGCAGTGCGGAGGGCATGGATCTTCTCCTCCTCGACGGCTCCGACGCAATCTCCTACATCCAGCAGAAGTTCATCTACGACATGAACGAGCTGAACTACATCAACCTCGACAAGCCCTACTGGGACCAGAACGCGCGCGAGTACCTCTCCATCGGCAACAAGTACTACGGCGGCGTCGGCGACTTCATGACCACGCATCTCGACGAAACCATCTGCATGTACTTCAACAAGGGTCTGATCGACAACTATCAGCTGGAAAATCCCTACGATCTCGTTGACAGCTTCGGCTGGACCTACGACAAGATGCTCGAGATGGGCGAAAAGGTATCCAACGACATCAACGGCGACGGCACAATGAACGACCAGGACTCCTACGCACTTCTGTCGTGGCGCGGCGTTCTCTACCCGTTCCTCATCTACGGCTCCGGCGAATCCTACATGAAGAAGGACGAAGCGGACGTTCCCTACATGTCCTTCAGCACCGACCGCTTCTACTCCGTATTTGAAAAGATCACCTCCATCACCCACGCAAACGGCGACACCTTCACCTACGACGCGGAACTCATGTCCAACACAATGGGTCTGACCAACAACCACCGCGTACAGGAAATCATGTTCCCGAACGATCAGGCGCTCTTCTGGGTGGAATGCGTATCCTGGGCACGTGCGCTGCGTGAAATGGAAACCGACTTCGGCATCATCACCGCGCCCATGTACGAAGCGTCCCAGCAGAAGTACTACAACTACTGCAACGGCAACTTCTACGGCATGACCTTCCCCGTAACCCTTGTCGGCGAAACTCTCGACCGTTCCACAATCGTTGCGGAAGCGCTGAACTCCCACTCCACGAACACCGTTCTGAAGGCATACTACGACGTATCGCTTGAAAACAAGATCGCGCGTGACGAAGAAACCGGCCGCATGCTCGACCTCATCTTCGACAACCTCGTTTACGACGTATCCATCGTTTACGACCTCGCATCCGTGAACTCCAGCCTGTACACCATGGCATCCGAAAACAGCACGGACGTCGCATCCTACGCGAAGAAGAATCAGAAGATGATGAAGAAGCAGATCGAAAAGATCATGGAAGAGATTCTCTCTGAGGAATAATTTTGCGGTAACCGAAAAAGAACCGGCGGCGTTATGTCGTCGGTTTTTTGCTGCATATCCGTCCGTCGCCCCAACAATGGTAGGGACCGGCGTCCTCGACGGTCCTAAAACGTAAAATTTGTGCGGGATGATATTTTCGTAATCAAAATTGGATCGACACCATTATCATTTTTGCGAATCGTTAATTTGTGGACCGTCGGGGACGCCGGTCCCTACCGATGGTTTGGGCGATGGATGGTTTGTCTGCGTGGATGATAAAATCC
>JAFUQY010000325.1 GCA_017472105.1 Clostridia bacterium
AAATACGGCGAAGACAATGCCGACTATCTGATGGAGATCGAGAGTAGCTGGATCAGCAATTATTCCACGCTCGGTTATATCCACTCGGCGGTGCACGATTCTCCGGCAAATCTGAAACGCGCGAAAGAAGAAGCCGACAGCAAAGGCTGGAAACTGCGTGAGCTGGACGATGACCTCCGTCTTCTGCGGATGATGGTGGACGGCACATGGAACGACCGGGAATTTCTGATTCTGAAACCAGGTGAGCGGATCGCGGCGGATTATACCGGGCTGAAAGTGAAGGCTGAAAGATTCACGGAAACAGAAGCACACCCGTAACCCGGCAGATTTCAAACGCTGCTCCATGCTTCTGCGAGGCAGGTACAAATATTCGGGATTTTTCAGGCACAATAAAAAATCGCCGCTGAAACGGTAACAACTCCATCTCAGCGGCTGTTTTTATCTCTTTTTGTAAACTTTAAGCTCCGGATTCACTCCGTTTTCTTCATACGTGCAGACCAGCAGAAAATCCATATTGGCAGCGATCCCGAAGCATCTTTCACCGCCGAATTCACATTCCAGCTGAGTGCCGAGATAGGTGGCGTTATCATCCAGGAATTTCACTTTCTGCCCGTTCGGAAGCGAATATTCGAGATTGATATACCCGCCAACCAGAAAATTGAGCGTCCTGACTTCGGGCATTCCTTCAACATGCAAATCGTTGAGTTCCCGGATGAGCTGCTGCTTGAATTCTTCAAACCTCGTGTCCCCGCCGAGCTCCCGGTATCTTTTTCAGTAATTGAGCTGCGGAAGCTGATGTTCAAAAAAGGCACGTGCCTGATCTGCCGGCCAGTTTTCGTTTGCCATATGATTGACAAGGAAATCCGTCAGTTCCTCAAGACTTGTATAGCAGAAATTGCCGTCGGCATAGCACCATGTGCAGTATTCCTCGTTTAAAAATCCGTCCGGTTCTTTGCTGATATTCTCATCTTCCAGCGGCATACCGCAGCATTGGCATATGAGTTTCCGCGGAGAGCCAAGAAGCGTATTGATCGACACATCGTACAGCTTTGAGAGCAGCTTGAGCGTTTCGGTATTCGGTGTGGTCTCTCCGTTCTCCCAACGGCTCACCGCCTGTCTTGTAACGAAGATTTTTTCCGCCAGTTCTTCCTGTGAAAATCCTATTTTCGTCCGGAGTTCGAGAAGTATGTCCTTGGTTTCCATCTGTTCACCGCCTTTGTTTATTGTGTTTCTATTATATCACAGCGGAACTGATGTGACAAGCAACTCGCTGTTGCTGTTTCTGCGCGTCCGCTCATTTCAGCCGGAATCTGTTCTTCTCGAATTCCAGAATTCCTTCGTCACGCATCCGTCCGAGCTCCGCTGACATGGCACTGCGGTCCACTGACAGAAAATCCGCGAGCTCCTGCCGGTTGAACGGGATTGTGAATTCCGCGCTGTTCTGCCGTCTGGCTTCATCCGAGAGGTAGGACAGCAGTTTTTCCCTTGTAGTGCGTTTCGCCATATGTCCGAGTTTCTGCACCAGACGGCGGTTCTTCTCGGAAATGGCGAAAAACAGGTTCTGCACCACCATGGCGTGAAACCGGCAGGCGGAAGAACAGGTGGTGATGATCCGCTTTACATCGAAGAAAATCACCGTACTGTCCGCCGCCGCCACCACATCGTTTAGAATCGCGCCGCTTTCCGGTGCCATGCAGGCTTCTCCGAACATCTCGCCGACGCCGATGTGCTGGATGATGCTCCGGCTGCCCCAGAAGTCGTCCCGCTGGATATACAGGTTTCCTTCGACCAGAACCGTGATGCAGGAGAGATGCTCGCCCTGACGGAACACGGTTTCCCCTTTCTGATACGTCTTCGCCCTTGCGTCAAGGCAGGTGAGCATAGCGGCGATTTCCTCTTCTGACACACCGGCGAACAGCTGGGTCCGCTTCAGTGCAGGAATATATTTCTTCATAAAAAACTCCGTTACGTTGGAAATACAACAGACTTGTTTGATATATTGTACTATAATATAGCCGTAAAATCAATACCGAAATCGGAGGATTACAAATATATGTGCAGCTCCATGTTTTGCTTTCAGTGTGAACAGACTGCGGGATGCAAGTCCTGCACAGGTGCGGCGGGTGTATGCGGCAAAAAGGCTGACACTGCCCGGCTTCAGGATGAACTGACCGGTGCGCTGATCGGACTTGCCCGTGCCACCTTCGGCAATGAACATCTCGTGAACGAGGGAACCCACCGTCTTGTCATGGAAGGTCTCTTCACCACCGTCACCAACGTAAACTTCAACAACGAAACCATCACCGCCCTCATCGAAAAAACGGCAGCGGAGAAAAAGCGGATCGTTCCCGACTGTGCGGTCTGCATGTCGTCCTGCGGCAGAACCGAAAATTATGACATGCAGAATCTCTGGAACGCCGACGAGGACATCCGCTCCCTCAAGTCCCTGATTCTGTTCGGCATCCGCGGTGTGGCGGCATATGCGTATCATGCGGCTGTGCTGGGCTACACCGATGAGGCAATCTCCGGCTTCTTCTATAAGGCTCTGTTTGCCGTCGGTGAGGACAGCTGGGGCATGGAGGAGCTTCTGCCCGTCGTCATGGAAGTGGGAGAAGTCAACCTGAAATGCATGGCTCTGCTTGACCGCGCAAACACGGAAACCTACGGCAATCCCACGCCCGCTGAAGTCAGCCTGACCGTGGAAAAAGGGCCGTTCATCGTGATTTCCGGGCATGATCTGTACGATCTGAGACAGCTTCTTGAGCAGACCGAAGGCAAGGGCGTGAATATCTACACCCACGGCGAAATGCTGCCGGCGCACGCTTATCCCGAGCTGAAGATATACAGCCATCTCAAGGGCAATTTCGGCACCGCATGGCAGAATCAGCAGAAGGAGTTTGCAGATCTTCCCGCACCGGTTCTCTTCACCACCAACTGTCTGATGCCGCCGAAAGTAAGCTACGCAGACCGCGTGTTTACCACAGAAGTGGTGTCCTATCCCGAAATGGTGCACATCGGTGAGAACAAGGATTTCACTCCCGTCATCGAAAAGGCACTGGAGCTGGGCGGATACCCCGTCGATATGCGCTTCACCGGAATCAACGGCGGCGAAAAAGTCATGACCGGCTTCGGACACAATACCGTGCTTTCCGTGGCGGATACCGTCATTGACGCGGTGAAATCCGGTGCGATCCGTCACTTCTTCCTGGTTGGCGGATGCGACGGCGCGAAACCCGGACGGAATTACTACACGGAATTTGTGAAGCAGACCCCTGCGGACAGCGTGATTCTGACGCTTGCCTGCGGAAAATACCGCTTCAACGACCTCGATCTCGGCACCATCGGCGGACTTCCGCGCATCATGGACATGGGTCAGTGCAACGATGCATACAGCGCGATCAAGGTTGCCGTGGCTCTGGCGGAAGCCTTCGGATGCGGTGTAAACGATCTACCGCTGTCCATGGTACTGTCATGGTACGAACAGAAGGCGGTGTGCATCCTGCTGACGCTCCTGCATCTGGGAATCAAAAACATCCTGCTCGGTCCCAGCCTGCCCGCGTTTGTATCGCCGAATGTGCTGAACTATCTTGTGGAAAACTACAATATCGCGCCGATTTCCACTCCCGAAGCGGATCTCGCAAAGATTCTCGGCTGAACCGGACAAACCGTACCTGAATACAGCGTCCGCCTGTAAAAATTCCGATGCAGCTGCGTATTTTCCCGAAACCACTTGACAGCATGCGTTTTCAGGGTATATAATATAATTGTAAAATTCAATGATACCTCATTCCGGAGGCTTCGGGATGGGGTATTTTCATGTTTTTCAGCCGCCGGGAGACAGAATCCGGTATGGAGCAGTCTGCGGCGCACCGGTACACAGCAAAAGTTTGACAAATCCGGTTTTCTGTGCTATACTGTTGCCACGGGATCATCCCGAATTTATTTTTGGAGAATGCTGTTTGAAGAAAAACAACACCTTGGAGTCGGTTTTGTAAGCGGGAGGCTTTGCAAATCCAACTCCGCGTGCCTCCTGCAATTGCAATTACACAATTTTAGTGAGGTAAGAAATGATTGACAACATTATCATCCGTCATGAGACGGAAAATGACTGGCGTGAAGTGGAAAACCTGACCCGCGAGGCGTTCTGGAACGTCTACAAACCCGGCTGTGACGAGCATTATTACGTCCACATGATGCGCTCCCATCCCGATTTCATCCCTGCTCTTGCGTTCGTGCTGGAGCATGAGGAAAAAATCATCGGGAACATCATGTACACAAAAGCATGGCTCGAGGACGAAACCGGTGAACGGCGGGAAATTCTCTCCTTCGGTCCGCTCTGCGTTGCTCCCGAATATCAGCGGCAGAAGCTCGGCAAACTCCTGATCGAGCATTCGTTTGATGCGGCACGGAAGATGGGATACGATGTGAACGTCATCTTCGGCAATCCCGGAAACTATGTCAGCCGCGGATTCGTCAGCTGCCAAAAGAAAAACGTCAGCTTTGTCCGGTACGGCAATTTCCCGACGGCACTTCTTGTCGCGGAGCTTGTACCCGGTGCGCTGGACGGCAGAAAGTGGCTCTATATTCCATCAAGTGCCGCTGACTGCTGTGAAGACACCGATGCAGTTGCCGCATTTGACGCATCCTTCCCGCCGAAGGAAAAGAAATGGATGCCCTCGCAGGAGGAATTCTACATTTACAGTCATTCAAGCGTAGTCCGTTAATCCAAAAGAGCACCGATGAGGTTTCATTCCCTGATTCCTCACCGGTGCTTTTTCTGTTATTTCAGTACCATGCGGATCGCGTACAGCTGCATCCGTTTCGGCAGAAGATTCAGAAGCAGCAGGAGCGGGTTGCGGTTGATGCTGTATGCGAATGCGGGACTGCGTTTTTCAAGAATCCGCACGGCTTTTGCGGCGAGCTTCTCCGGCGGGATGCATCTCGCTTCGACGCGGTTCACAATCCGGCGGAACCGGTCTGCATTGCAGGAATACAGCGCGGTCTTTTCGCAGAATCGGTCAAGCACATCCGTGGAAACGCCGAGCATGCCCGTATCGACCGCACCCGCCCGGAGTACCGACACCGGAATCCCAAGCAGCTGCAATTCCATCCGCAGGGAGTAGGCATATTTGTCGAGCGCACCCTTGGTCACAGCGTAAATTCCCGTGAACGGAAGCGGATCGAGCGGTGCCAGCTCACTTGTGGTGATGAGAATCCGGCTTCCCTTCCTGAGAAGCGGCAGAAATGTCCGGTTGACAAGGAACGCGCCGGTCAGATTCACGTCCACGATCCGACGGAAGCTGTCACAATCCATTTCCGCCAGCGAATCGAGCATATAGATTCCCGCAAAATGAACGACGGCACAGAGCGAATCGGTATATTCCCGCACAGTCTCAAACGCGGCTTTCACACTCTCCTCCGAAGTGACGTCCGCTTCAATCGGAATGACGCCGTCCTCAGGCTCGCCGACTCTGCGGTCAAGTGCAAATACACGGACGCCGCGGGATTGCAGAGCCTTCACAGCCGCGTGACCCATACCGCCGTATGCACCGGTGATGAGCACGTTTTTCATCTTCTCACTTCACCATACCGTATCCGCCGGCGTACTTGCTGACCTCGGATGCAACAACGAACACCTTATTGTCGCAGACCGCACGGATATCCCGGAGTACGGCGGGTGTTTCGCGTCGGGGCAGGACGATGAAGATCATGTTCATCTTATCCGTGGAGCCGTGTCCGTCGAAAACGGTATATCCGCGGTTGTTTTCCTTCAGGTATGCGATGATCTTCGCGGTGCTCTCGTCGCCGGCAATCAGTTCAAGGTTGGATGTGCCGAGCGCGATTTTGTTCTCGATCGTGGAGCCGAGGAAGAGCCCCGTTGCGTACCCGATGCAGTAGAACAGCAGCAGGAAGAGATTGTCCCCCAGGGTTCCGATGATTGTTGACACCACCAGACCCCAGATGGCACATTCCACAAATCCGAGTCCCGCCGCCTTCACTCTCTGACCCTTGACCATCATGCAGGTCTTGAGCGACTGGATGGTGATTTCCACAATTTTTGCGGCACACACGAGAAAGCACACCGCGATGGGATGCAGTGATGCTAAAAGTTCTGACATAAATTCCTCCGTAAATCCGCCGCAGTCATGCATCAGCATTGCGGACAGGTGATTTTGTATGCATACAGTATATCACAAATGCCCCGGTATTGCAAGCAAAAAGGATGGACGGCTCCACCCTTTCGGTTTATCCAATATCAAATTCGCGCTCGATGATTCAGCGGATGTGCTCCATGGACGTTTCGTTGTACTCGAATTCACCCGAGCTGAATCATTCCGAACCATACAAAAAAAGGCGTAAGTCCGATTTTCCGGGCCTGCGCCTTTTCTTTGGTTTATACGGTTTCGCCGAGCAATTCCCACTCAATCAGCTTCACCATGATGCCGGTATTCAGCTCCATGGCGTCCTCCGGGTAGATCTGCGGCACGTTTCCGCGGTAGAATTTCTCACGGAAATACCGAACCGCATCCGCGTGTGAACCGCCGTTTTTCAGAATTTCCAGAATTCCTTCCGCCGCAGCGACTGCGTTTTTCCGGCATTCGCTGAGGTAGAACGATGTTTTTGCCCGGTCAAGCAGTCCGAAGTGCGGCAGAACGATGCTGTCGATCCCGAGTGCCTCCGCTTTTGCGATGGAATCGAGGGCAGTCCGGTATCCGACGAGATAGGACGGGAACACAATCTCTCCGCCGTCGTACACACCGAGCGTTTCCGTGCCGAGCAGGAGCTTTTCGGACGCGAGCCAGTACCCGACCGAGCATTTCGTGTGCCCCGGCAGCTCCACGGCGGAAAACTCCATCTCACCCGCGCGGATCACGTCCCCTTCCTTCACGGGAATGTCGACACGCAGTTCATCCAGCAGATCCTCGTACTCCGTGACGCCGCATTTTGCCGCAAATTTCCGGTCCAGATCGCGCATCACATCCCGCGCCGTCGGTTTTGCAAAGATTTTCACGGCATACTCACCCGCGACAACCTTCGCATCCGGATAGCGCGCACAGATGTACGGGGATCCCGCCGCGTGGTCGTAATGGGAATGCGTGAGAAAAATATAGTCAAGCGGACGGCTGCCGAGAACTCTTCCGATCTTGTCCGCGACTGCGTATCCGGTGAAGGCAAATCCCGTGTCGTATAACACTGTCGTTCTGCCGTCGTCGATGAGGAACGCACTGTCGCCGGGATGTGCGCGTACGTCTGTGATGCTGAGCTTCATAATATCTCCTGTTGTGAATTTTACAGTTGTGCCGCCGTATCGATCAGGGCGCAGAGGCTTCATATGGCACATCCGTCTGGATTTTCTGCACGGGAGCCGTCTCCCGTAAATTGATTCGTTTTTTCGTATGGATCAGTCAACCGTCACGGACGCACTCATCTCGCCCGAGACTGCGGTGATAACAACACGCTGTGCACCGTCATCCGGCAGAATCGCCGCGAGGAGCTTTCCATGCTCCGCACAGCAGACGTTGGATGTGTAGATGTGGTCGGTCACGTTTTTGCCGGAGCCGGTTCCGATGACTGTACCGTTTTCCGCCGTCACCGTTACTTCGTTCTCCGCCGTCCATGCCGCAAGTCCGTTCTCATCCGTCAGCTCAATCTCCGCGTAGATGAGATCGTCCCGGTCGGAGGCGCGGATTCTCATGGATACCGCATCTCCCGTTGTGGAAAGCGCGTCCTCGCCGGTGATGTCTGTGCCGGAATATGCCGCTGCGGTGAGTCTGCCGGGCTGATACGGGATTTCAAATACCGCAATTCCCTTCTCCGACGGCACCTTTCGTCCGCAGGAGACACCGTTGAGCCACAGCTCGCATTCGTCCGCCGTCGTATATACATGCACCGCGGTCATCTTCCCTTCCCTGCCGGGATACGTCCACGTGCGGTCGGTGTTGTAGAATCCCCATGCGGACATCGCGTAGGATTTGCCGAATGTATCGGGATCCGCCGAGAGAATCCGCACGCATCCGGTCTTCCACGCGGCGTCGCGGTAGTACGACTGTGCCTTGCGGAATCCGCAGATGTCCATGTCGCCGCAGTTCGCGTGATGCTCCGGGAATCCGGAAAGTCCCCACATCGTGGCGGTATCCTCGCGGTACTCAATTCTGCCGAGCCCGGTTTCCCCGAAGTAATCCCAGCCCGTCCACACAAATTCACCGATCATGCGCGGGTTCCGATCCATGTATTTCTTCATTGCCACCGCGTCCACCGGGAAGGATTCCGTCATCGCAAACAGTCTGTCCGGGAAGCGGATCATGTCCTTGTCCGTGCGGTCGAGGAGGTAGTTGTATCCGAGCACATCGAGCGTTCCCGCAGTGCAGCGGATTCTCTCCGCGAAGAAGTCGAATTCCTCCGCCGGGAGATGCTCGGTTTCCCTGCGTTTCACTTCGTACGGCCAGTGATCCCAGAACGTGCAGAACGCATGGGTCAGCGGACGGGTGTCGTCGTTTCTGCGGATGCGGTCGGCAATCATACGCGAGGTACGCCAGCCGTCCGATCTGCCGGATTTGTCGGGAATCTCGTTGCCCGTCGACCACAGAATCACGCTCGGATGGCGTCGGTCACGGAGAACCATGGCGTCGGTGTCTTCTTCCCAGTATTTGTCGAACCAGATGTGGTAGTCGAAATTCTTCTTCGGGAGCCGCCATGCGTCAAAAATCTCGTCGATCACAAGCATACCCATGCGGTCGCAGGCATCGAGCATCACCGCGGACGGCGGATTGTGCGCGCACCGGATGGCGTTGAAGCCGTTTTCCTTGAGAATGCGGATGCGTCTTTCCTCAGCCGACCGGAAGGATGCCGCACCGACGATGCCGTTGTCGTGATGGATGCATGCGCCGTACAGCCGGGTCACTTCTCCGTTGAGCAGAAGCCCTCTCACGGGATCGCATTCCACGGTACGGATGCCGAAGGTCGAGGTATCGCTGTCCTCCGATGCATCGGTGATGACGGTGACGGTAACGTTGTAGAGCTGCGGCTGTTCCGGTGTCCACGGCATGATTCCGTCAAGCATGGTCTGCACGCTGAAATCGCTGACGCCGCTCTCCAGCCAGATCCACCGTTCCATTCTGACGCCGAGCTCCGGGATCTCGATGACTGCCTTTGCCTCCCGTGCCTTTGACGAGAAAATCTGCCACTCAACCGCAACGGACGCAGAGGAACCGCGCAGACTCTTTGTTTTCACGAACACGGAGTCCGGCACGATATAGTCCTCACCGGACGTCAGAAGGTGCACATCGCGGTAAATGCCGCCGCCCGTGTACCAGCGGGACGAAACCTGATGCGTGGTATCCGCGATGACGCACAGCTCGTTGGTCTCACGCAGATACGGCTGAACATCGCAGAGGAACGACGTGTATCCGTAGGGATGGAATTTCACAAGATTGTCGTTGACGTACACCTCGGTCAGTCCCATCACGCCGTCGAACGAGAGAAAATGATGCGCCGCAGAAGGATCCGCCGCGAACGTTGTCGTGTACCGCGCACATCCGGTTTCAAAATAGCCCTCGTCAATTCCGCCTGCACTGTCCGCCCGGCGCGTGAGCCCGATCATGAAGTCATTCGGGATTCTGACGTCCTTCGTTTCGCCGTTCAGGGAAATCTGCCAGTTTCTGTCCAGTTTGGTTCTGTTCATACGGTGCCTCCGTTTGTCTGAATTTTTATAATTTGATTCCAGTATATCACAATCCGCTGAAAATGGCAATATGCCGCGGGCAGAATTTCGGAAAACACAAAAAAGACCCGTACGCATCCGTTGGGACACGCACAGGTCTTTGCTGGACGGAAATTATTCCTGACCGAGTTCGGAGATAACCTGATTGTACTTGTCGATTGCCTTGTTTACCACCTTATCCTTTGCGCGGATGGAGGAAGCGAGGTTCTTTTCATAGCTTCTCAGGGAGTTCATGAGAATGGTGGTGAAGTCGCCCATTTCGAAGTACCAGCCGAAGTCGTAGGTACGGGACGCGAAGATCAGGTCGAGCATAGCTGCGGATTCTTCGTCACGGGATACCTTGTTCTGGAGGGTCTGTTCGTAGTAAGCGGGAGTCATGGTATGGAGGGATTCGTAGCCGAGCATCTGGGTGATGTAGCCGGTGCGGGCATATTCTGCTTCGCTGAAGGTGCATACGGGAACTACGAAGAAGCTCATCGGGTAGGATGCAACAGAGTTGTAGTAACGATCCTGGGTTTCGTCATACATAGGCATGGGAAGGATACCGAAGTCGTCTTCCATATCACGGAATGCGGTTGCGTCCCAAAGATAGGAGAGGAGGAACAGACCGCGGCCTTCGCTGAAACCGATCTGACCGTACTGCTTGTCGTAGCCGGATCTCTGGTATGCGCAGGTGATGCCCTGGTCGAATGCGTAGGATGCGAACTTATCGAATGCGTTGTAGAGCTTTTCGGTGTTCAGGGTGTAGGTGAGCTTGCCTTCTTCAATGGTAGCGCACTTTACGCCGGAGGAGTTCACGATACCCATCATGATATCGTCCCAGATCCATACAGCGTAGGTGTCGTCGGTGTCGTTGACGTGCTTGCCGTCGTTGTCGGTGTCCATGTCAAGGGGAAGAACTTCCGCATATTCCTTGAACTTGTCGATGGTCCAGGTCATGTTGTTGACGTCATCGTACAGGTTGGGAAGCTGATAGTCAGCGGCGAGAGTCTTGTTGAAGTAGTAGCAGTAGGTTGCCTTGTTGTCGTTGATGGAGATGTCACCGGTCATGAAGTAGAGGGAGTTGCCGAAGGTGCATTCTTCATTACAGTACTGGTCCCACCATGCCTTGGTCATATCGAGATTTTCGATGGTGTTCAGGTCGGTGAGAAGACCGCCGAGAAGGCTGGTTGCGGCAGAATAAGCGGAAATGCCTGCGAGGTCATAGTCGTTGGTACCTGCGCGGATTGCGATTTCCATGGTGGAATGACCCTTCCATGCGGTTGCGTCGATCTGGATGGGCTCGATGGTAACATCGCACTTGTCTTCCACAGTGGTGCGGCGTTCCATGTCGGCGTCGTTGATCGGTTCACCGGTGATTTCTTCACCCATGAAGTCGAGGTGACAGCCGTTGGATACGTAGTGCTGATAAATGTGGAAGGTGTAGCCGTCGAAGGTCTGTGCGGGAAGGTCGAAGGTGAGGGAAACATCTTCGGTTTCTGCGGGAGTGGTGTCGGTAACCTCAGCCGCATTTCCGGTGTTCGCGGTGGTTTCGCCTGCGTTGTCCGTGGAGTCGGAGCATGCCGCAAACTGGCTCGCCAGCATCAGCAGAGCAAGGAAAAGAGCAATCTTGCGTTTCATGATAAATCCTTTCGTGCATATACTTTCCAATAATCGGAAAATTTATATAATAAATCATTTTATTATACCGTATCCGGAAGGAATTTGCAATACTTTTTTCGCATTTTTCAGAAAAATTATATCCAATGCAATTTTTCGGCGGAAAGTGTAAAATATCCGCAGCCCAATTGACAGATGCCCATGAAATGATGTATAATATAATGTGGCGAAGATTGGTTAGATCTCGCTAACTCATATGGAAATTCATCCTCAAAGGAGACAGATACATGACAAAAATTGATATATTCTCCGGCTTTCTCGGTGCCGGCAAGACAACCCTGATCAAAAAGCTCATCGCGGAAGCATACTGCGGCGAAAAGCTGGTGCTGATCGAAAACGAATTCGGCGATATCGGCATTGACGGCGGATTTTTGCAGGATGCCGGCGTGAACATCACCGAAATGAACTCCGGATGCATCTGCTGCAGTCTGGTCGGTGACTTCGGCGAAGCGCTCAAGCAGGTTCTCCGCGATTACGCACCCGACCGCATCCTCATCGAGCCCTCCGGCGTCGGCAAGCTCAGCGATGTCATCCGTGCCGTACAGGACATTCACTCCGACGACATCGTTCTGAACGGCATCAGCACGGTCGCGGACGTGAACAAGTGCAAAATGTACATGAAGAACTTCGGCGAATTCTTCAACAACCAGATCGAATTTGCCCACACCATCATCCTCAGCCATACCACCGGCACCTCCGACGCGAAGCTGAACGCATGCACCGAGCTTCTCCGTGAGCACAATCCCGATGCGGATATCCTCACCACACCGTGGGAACAGCTCACCGGCGCGCAGATTCTTGAAGTGATCGAAAAGAAACACACCCTCGAGGATGAACTCAAGCAGCTCGCCGACGAAGTGAGCACCTGCCCCGTCTGCGGTCATCATCACGATCACGAACACCATCACGAACATGACGGGCACTGCTGCTGTGAACATGACCACGAGCATCATCACGAACATGATGAGCACTGCTGCTGCGGGCACGATCACGAGCACCATCACGAACATGATGAGCACTGCTGCTGCGAACATGACCACGAGCACCATCACGAACATGACGAGCACTGCTGCTGTGAACATGACCACGAGCATCATCACGAACATGACGAGCACTGCTGCTGCGGGCACGATCACGAGCATCACCATCACCACCACGCGGACGAGGTCTTCACCAGCTTCGGTGCGGAAACCGGACGCCGCTACACTGCGGATGAAATCACTGCCGCGCTCAATGCTCTCGCGGATGAAGAAAAATACGGCGTAATCCTCCGCGCGAAGGGTATCGTCAGCGGCACCGACGGATTCATCCACTTCGACTACGTTCCCGGCGAACCCGATGTCCGTTCCGGCAGTGCGGCTCCCACAGGACGGCTCTGCATCATCGGCGCGCAGATCAACGAGGACGCACTGAAAGAGCTGTTCATGCTCTGATCCCGGAGGCTGACATGGAAATTCCCGTTTATTTATTCACCGGATTTCTCGAAGCCGGCAAAACCCGTTTTATTCAGGAAGTTCTCGCCGGACAGGCACTGAACGAAAACGGAAACACCCTGCTCCTCATCTGCGAGGAAGGCATCGAAGAGTACGATCCGGCGGCGTTCTGCTCTCCCAACGTGTTCTGCGAAGTCATCGAGGATGAAGACGATCTCAATCCCGACAACCTCGCCGCACTCCGTGAAAAGCACAACGCGTCGTTCGTCATGATCGAGTACAACGGCATGTGGCAGATGAGCGACCTGTTCGACAGTCTTCCCGAGGGATGGTTCGTCTATCAGGAAATGTTCCTCTGCGACGCCGCGACCATTGAAAACTACAACCGCAACATGCGCAGTCTCGTCGTGGACAAGCTCAACTCCTGCGATCTGGTCGCGTTCAACCGCGTGAATCCCGATGACGACCGCATGCCCCTGCACAAGCTGGTACGCGGAATCCGCAGAACGGTGAGAATCCTGTACGACCTCACCGACGGCACCGTGGAATACGACAACATCGAGGATCCGCTCCCGTTCGACATCAACGCGGACATCATCAAGATCGAAGACCGCGACTTTGCGTACTGGTACCGTGACATTGCGGAGGATACCGAAAAATACGAAGGCAAAAAAGTCCGCTTCAAGGGCATGGTGGTCAAGGACGAAACCATCCCGAAGGGCAGCTTCATCTGCGGACGGCATATCATGACCTGCTGTGCGGACGATATCAAGTACGGCGGCATCGCGTGCAAGTGGCGGAACAGTGAAACGCTGAAAACCTACAAATGGGTGGAAGTCACCGGCAGAATCGTCATCGAGCCGCACAAGGTCTACGAGGTTCCCGGACCGGTTCTGAAAATCTCCAGCGTCATTTCCGCGGCAGAACCGGAAGAAAAAGTGGCATCCTTCAGCTGACGCAAACGAATAAATTCCCGCATTTTTCCGGAAGATATACATGTACCGTGCAAATCTGTTGACAGAACGGCAGTTTTGCTGTATAATGATATAATCGAAATCTTCCAAAAAATTCTGATATTTCCATATTCCAAAGGAGTATTCTTATGGCAAAGAGCATTCAGGATGTAATGACGATCATCGAAGAAAAAGGCATCAAGATGATCGACTTCAAGATGGTTGACATCAACGGTCAGTACCGTCACGTCACCATTCCCGCACAGAACTTCTCCGAAGATACCATGAAGAGCGGTATCGGCTTTGACGCATCCAACTACGGTTATGCAGTTGTGGAAAAGAGCGACATGGTCTTCATTCCCGACCCGGACACCGCTGTAATCGACCCGTTCTGCGAAATTCCCACCCTGTCCATGACCGGCAACGCCATGATTATCGACAATCCCGAAAACCGTCCCCTGCCCCAGTATCCCCGCAACATTGTCCGCGCGGCGGTTCAGCAGATGAAGGACAGCGGCGTGGCTGACACCATGCTCATCCTGCCCGAATTTGAATTCTACCTGTTCGATCAGGTTGGCTGGGAAGTCAGCGGCAGAGAAATCAGCGCATCCGTTGACGCAAAGCAGTCCTACTGGAACAGCGC
>JAFUQY010000326.1 GCA_017472105.1 Clostridia bacterium
AGCTCAATTGCCGGGATGACTTCGATGCCGATCTGCCGTCCGGTTTCCATGGCTTCCTTCACCCCGTCGGCTGTGTCGTGATCCGATACCGCAACGGCGGTCAATCCGCTCATTTTTGCGTGCTTCACGAGCTCTGCCGGTGTCATCGAGCCGTCGGAGCAGATTGTGTGTGTATGTAAATCAATCATTGCCGTTTATTCTCAGCCGCAGGTCCAGAGACCCAGTGCGGGATTGCTGATGTAGAAGATTTCTTCCCCGTCAACGGTGTTCCAGCCGTCTTTCAGCTTTGCGGGATCGTACTTCGCCGCCATTTCGTCGTAGGGTGCGTACTCAAATCCCACGCCGCGGACTTCGTCTTCCGTCACGAGCTTTGTACAGTACGTGATCGAGAAGCGGCCGTCGGAGGAGCCGTGGATCAGATGCGCCGCAACGGAGAGGTTTGCCTTGAGATCCTCATTCGCGGGATCGTTCACGAGTTTCAGCACGTTTTCGCGTCCGACATAGCCGTATTTCCGGATCAGGCGGTCGTTTTCGTCGTCTTCACCGAAGTGTGCCACGCCGGGTGCCAGAACGATCAGCTCACCGCCGTCCGCGATTGCCATACGGGTGCGGTAGACGGATTTGTTGCCGAGCCATGTGCTCTTGAATTCGCGCGGATCGAGGTAAACGACAACCTTTCGGAACGGTTCGGGCATGTGGATGAGGTTTTTCTCCTGACTGTGCTCGACTGCCATCTCGAAATTCGCGCGGTCACGTCCGATGTACAGCCCGTGGATGTTGGTTTTCTCACCTGTGTTTGTCGTGCAGGTCAGCAGGTACAGCAGCGGTACATCCCTCAGGAAATTCTGCTCCGCGTAGTCGAAAACCTTGCGTACGGGCGAGAAGTCCTTCCCCATGATCCGCTCCATGCCGTAGAACGCGCCGAGCATGTGGGAGGAATTGATCATCGACGAGCCGCCGCATCCGACGAAGATATTCTTGGAGTAGTTTGCCATGCCGACAACCTCATGCGGGACGACCTGACCGATGGAGAGAATAAGATCGTAGCCGCCGTCCATGATGATATGGTTGACTTCAACATCAATCTTCTCGTTCACAAGCCCCTCGGAGACTTCGGAGACAAATTCCGCCGGGACTTCCCCGATTTTGAAGACGTCCTGACGCCAGTTGTGCACGATCAGCTTCTCATACGGAACCACGCCGCGGAAGAAGGTTTCGCATTCCTCGCGCGTCATCGGAACGTGGGTGCCGAGTGCGGGCATGATATCAATTTCGCACCTGTCCGCGAGCATTTCGTAGATCATGGCGGTCAGAATCCCGGCACCGGAATACATTCTCGTGAAGTCCGGCGGGAGAATCAGGAGCTTTCTGATTTCCTTCCCGTCCAGTGCTTCGTGCAGGGCGAGCCGCAGGCTGTCGTCGCTGAGTCCTGCTTCGCTTTTATAATACATGGCAGTTTCTCCGTTTCATATAAAATAATACTGATAACCCATTGTAATCATTTTATCACCATGCAGAAGGAATGTCAAGCATTTCAAAAAAACGCTTTGTGAAATTCATCAAAAACTGACAGGGGCTGACATTCTTTTTTGTCGCGGCATGCACTTGACGCAGGGATGAAAATCAGGTATAATATTAATGGTAATCAGCTTTCTGTGACTGACGGAAAGGCAGGGCGTTTTGTCCTCTGCCGGCGGAATTAACCGCGTGAAGCAGAAAGCGTATGCTCATCTGAGCGTCGTCCGTCTGGGCATACGACTACATCCATGGGATTGTTGTATGCTTTTTTAATTTTCGACAATTTGAAGAATGCAGGGTTCAGACCGCCGCTCTGTCTGCATTCCGGAAGCGGCGGAGAATGGATTTTGGTATGAAAAAAGTTGCAGTAATCATGGGCAGTGACAGCGACCTTCCCGTTGTTGAGAAGGCTTTCGGAGTACTCCGTGAATACGGTGTTCCCTTTGAAGCTCACGTAATGTCCGCGCACAGAACTCCCGAAGCGGTACAGTCCTTTGTCGGCTCCGCACGTGAAAACGGCTTCGGCGTCATCATCGCATGTGCAGGCATGGCCGCTCACCTTGCAGGTGTCTGTGCAGCCTCTACCACCCTTCCCGTAATCGGTGTACCCGTAAAGGGCGGCATGCTCGACGGTCTGGACGCACTCCTTGCGACGGTTCAGATGCCCACCGGTATTCCCGTAGCTACCGTTGCCATGAACGGCGCGGCAAATGCTGCTCTTCTCGCCGTACAGATGCTCGCACTCTCCGATGACACGCTTGCTGCCGCTCTTCTCAGCGCAAGACGTGAAGGTGCGGAGAAAGTGTATGCAAAGGACGCGGCACTGCAGATCAAACTGATAGATGCTTAAGAAAATATGCGCAGGTGCTGTATCGGTTCCTGCGTTTTTCCGTGTTGCCCGGTAATTACCAGACAATCCCTGTTCCGTCAAACCAACTATCCCCATGTTACATAAAAGAGGTATATCTGTGAAAAACATCAAAGAAGAATGCGGTGTGTTCGGGATCTATTCCCCGGTCAAAACCGATGTGGCTGCCACGGTTTACTACGGTCTCTACGCGCTCCAGCACAGAGGTCAGGAAAGCTGCGGCATCGTGGTCAATGACGACGGCGTTTTCACTTCCTGCAAGGACGCAGGTCTGGTGAACGAGGTTTTCAATCACCATGACATCGCCGAGCTCGGAGACGGCAATATGGCGATCGGACACTGCCGCTACGGCAAAGCAGGCGAAAACCATATGCTCAATGCCCAGCCCATGGTCATCAGCCATGTCAAAGGCAATCTGGCGCTTTGCTTCAACGGCTCCCTGATCAACGGCGTGGAAACCCGTGAAGCGCTCGAGCTCTCCGGCACCGTGTTCCACACCACCAGCGACGCCGAAATCATCTCCAATGTCATCATCCGCGAACGTCTTCTGGCGCCTTCCATTGAGGACAGCGTTTCCCGTGCCATGGACAAGCTCTCAGGCGCCTACTCCATCGTCATCATGTCCCCGCGCAAACTCATTGCC
>JAFUQY010000327.1 GCA_017472105.1 Clostridia bacterium
AGTGATACCCGGTCCGAACACAGATGCCGCCAGAATTCAGATACGCTCCGATCTCGGAGGGCGTGTGGCTGTCCATCGTCAAGGATACCACATTGCCGGTGCAGTCCCCGTGGTACACGAGATCCGGCAGCCGCTCCAGGAGAAGTGACGCAAGCATGCATCCGCGCTCGTGAACCGCATCGATCCCGTATTCCGTCACCCATCGGATTCCCTCGCAGAGTCCGGCAATCGCAGGCAGCGGAAGGGTTCCCGGCTCCATGCGCTCCGGCAGAAGGGACGGCATTTCCTCGTCCAGCGAGTGAATTCCGGCGCCGCCCTCGAGGATTGTGCGGTATTGTGCGTCCGGTGACGAGATGAGAAGTCCCACGCCCATCGGTCCCATCAGCCCCTTGTGTCCCGGCATGTACAGCGCGGTGATCCCCATCGACGCCATGTCAATCGGGAGATGCCCGGCACTCTGTGACGCGTCGACGATGAACGGGATCCCGAGACTGCGGCTGAACGCTCCGATTTCCGTGACCGGCAGGACTTTTGAGCAAACGTTCGACTGGTGCGTCGCGATGATGAGCCCCGTTTCCGGACGCAGGAGAGCGCGGATGGACGCAAGGATTTCCCTGTCATTCCCCGAGGCATCGTAGACATCCGCCGTACAGATTCCCGCCCGCACGAGAGACATCACCGGACGGTACGACGCATTGTGCGCAAAGCTGTCGATGAGGATGTGGCATCCCGGTTTCGCCAGCCCCTTGATCGCCATGTTCAGCGCATGCGTGGCGTTGAGCGTGAAGCTGACCTGCTCCGGCTCCGCTCCGAAGAGTTTTCCGGCGTCCGTGCGGCATTCATACACGATTTTCTCCGCCGATGAAGCCAGTCTGTGCGAGCCGCGTCCCGGATTTCCGCCAGAATCCCGCATCACATCGCGCATTTTCCGCAGAACGGCGGGCGGTTTCGGGTACGTTGTCGCCGCGTTGTCGAAGTAGATCATCCGCTCACCCTCCCGATGATGTCGCCGTGCGCGATGTTCCGCCGTTCCAGCGTTTCCGTCAGCTTCACCGCGTCCGCGCAGTCCAGCATGAGCCCGAGCGAGCACCCGTGCCTCGTCAGCGAAGGATCAACCGACACAATCTGCGCGCGGATTTTCTCCGATGCCGCAATGCGCCGCGCTTTTTCCGCCGTAGTCTGACTTTTCATTGCAATGATGCAGTCTGCCATTTTGTGCCTCCTTTCAAATGTGTTCGGAAGCAGTATATGCACCCGCGCGCGGATTGACAAACAGCGGAAGATGCAGTATAATATAGAATAATATAAGGAAGAAAAAAGTTTATCGGACGGGTGGAAAATGGAAATCAACGGAATTTATCGGATAACGGTCACCGATGTGAACGAGGACGGCGCGGGATTTTGCCGGATTGACGGAATGGCGGTGTTTGTGCCGGGACTTCTCGCGGGCGAGTCGGCGGAGGTTCGGATTGTGTCGGCGGAAAAGAATTACGCCATCGGCGAATGCGTGCGTCGGCTGAACGATTCTCCCGAGCGGATCACCCCGGTCTGCCCGTCATCGGAGGTCTGCGGCGGATGCACCCTCGCGCATGTGACGTTCGAAGAGGAGAACCGCATCAAGCAGAACAGCGTGAAATCCGCTTTCCGCCGCGCCGGACTTCCCTTCGGTCTTGTGGAAGAAACGGTTCACGGCGAAAAACGGTGCGGCTACCGGAACAAGCTCGGCGTGCACGCGTCGGATGACGGCTTCGGACTGTACCGCCACGGCACAAACGACGTCGTTCCCTTTGCCGGATGCGCGATCTGCCCGGACGTGATGAGCAGGATTGTGCAGTTCACCAACGAAAACCGGCATCTTCTCCCGGACTGCGGCGGCATTTTCGTACGCACGGTGAGCGGCGGTGACGTGACGGTTTCCGCTGACTGCGCCGGCAATCTCACGGGTTACCGGAATGCCTTGAAGAATGCGTTTCCCGAGGTGCGTGACGTGGTTTCCACCCGAGGAGCAAACGGCGTCATCCGCGATGAGATGGGCGGCATCACGATGGAATTCTCCACGGAAGCGTTCCGTCAGGTCAATGCTGAGGCGTTTGCGCTTCT
Organism: Clostridia bacterium; assembly: GCA_017472105.1. The sequence continues at coordinate 2,101 of JAFUQY010000327.1, forward strand.
TTTGGAACTGGTGCACGGCATGGCGGGAGCGAAATCCTTCCGGTACGCGGCTGACCTCTACTGCGGCTCCGGGATCATCGGGCTGACGCTGGCAAAACGCTTTCCCGGCGCGAAATTCTACGGAATTGAAATCAACTCCGACGCCATCCGCGACGCAAAGGCAAACGCGGCATCGAACGGCATCGGAAATATCCGGTTTTTCTGCGGCGACGCGGCGTCCTTCAAGGAAAAAATCCCGAAAAAGGAGCTGCCGGAGCTGGTTGTCGTCGATCCGCCGCGCGCAGGACTGTCCAATCCCATGCGGAAAGGTCTGCTGACGCTCCGTGCGGACACGGTCATCTACGTCTCCTGCAACCCGCAGACGCTCGCGCGGGACGTGAAATCACTCTCCGACGAGTACGACGTGAAGCGGATTGTGCCCGTGAACATGTTCCCGATGACGCGCCACTGCGAATGCGTGGTTCTGCTCGAGCGGAAGAACGAAAAGCTCCGCCGATTCCTTGCCAACGCACGCCTGCTTGCGGAAATGCACATCACGCCGCTCCTGTACGGCTCGCTCGGGCTGGAACTGCTGACGCACGAACCGCTCGGAGCGGACGACATTGACATTCTGATCCCGGAAGTGTTCCTCACGGAGCGGTGGGATGAGTTCTGCGGCATGCTTGAAAAAAACGGCTGCACCCTGACCGATGCGCACGAGCACACCTTTACAAAAGACGGCGTTGAGTATTCCTACGCGAAGATCGAGGAGCTTGAAGCTTTTGCCGGAATTTCAACGGCTGACATCGCGGAGACGGAGATGGATCGGACGAAGTTCGGACTGCTGTCGCTTGAGCAGTACCTTGCCGTCTACCGCGCGTCGTCGCAGGACGGATACCGGATCCACACAAGACAAAAGAAGGATTTTGACAAAATCGCCCTGATTGAGCGGAAACTCAGGGAAAACGACGCGAAATCCGCACCGGAAAGGAAATAAAATGGCATATACACAACTGTCAGACCGGATCCGCGCCATTCTTGCGGCATGCAGACCGGGAAAGAATCCGGTGAACGCGGCGCTTGATCTGATTGAAAAGATATTCGAACCGTATCAAACCCGCGCGGACATGACCTACCGGTACGAGCATTCCCTGCGCACCGGAATCCGCGGACGTGAGATTGCCGACGGCGAGGGCTGGACGTGGGAACCGTTGGTGATCGCCTGTCTTTTGCACGATACCGGGTACGCCGAATGCACCGAACAGGCGGATTTCCGGATTCATCAGGAGATCAGCGCGGAGATTGCGGAGATTTTCCTCGCCAATATCGGGTACGATCCCGAACAGTCCCGGCGGATCCGGTGCGCGGTGTTCCTGCACAATCTGTGGGACAGGCTCCCGGATGACGCCGCTCCGTTTGAGCTGAGCGTGCGGGATGCGGATGACCTCGACCGGTTCGACGCACTGCGGATTTACAAAAAGGGCGCGTCGATGATGGGTGACTCCTGTGCGGCGGAAATTGCGGACATGTGCCGGAGTCAGCTCGATGAAATTGAGTCGCACCGGAGCCGTCCCTGTGCCACACCGACCGCGCAGAAGCTGTGGAACGATCAGCTCGCCTTCCGGGAGAGATATTTCCGGGACCTGCTCGACGAAATGGACAAAACCGCCGGCTGTATGCGGTATTTTACGGAAAAAAACGAGGTATAATCATGCCATACACCAATCTTCTCAACGAATTCACCGCCATGGCGCAGGATGTGCTCGGCTCCCGGCTGACCGGGGTTTACCTGCACGGCTCCGCGGTCATGGACTGCTTCAATCCCGTCACGAGCGATCTCGACCTGATCGTGGTCATCGACGGGGAGATCATCGACGCCGAAAAGCGGGACTTCATCCGCGAAACCGTACGCATGAACGCATCCGCGCCCGAAAAAGGCATCGAGATGAGCGTGGTTCAGCTGTCCGCCTGCCGGAAGTTCATGCATCCCGCGCCGTATGAACTGCATTTTTCGCCGTCCCATCTCGATCTGTGGAACCGCGATCCCGAGGAATACCTCCGCAAACTTCACGGCACTGACCCCGATCTTGCGGCGCATTTTACAGTCATCCGCAGATACGGACGGGTGCTGACCGGTGCGCCGATTGACGACGTGTTCGGAGATGTGCCGCGCGAGGACTACATTGCCTCGATTCTCTTCGATGTTGAGAACGCGTACGCGGACATTCTCGTGCATCCGACGTACATGACGCTCAATCTCTGCCGCGTGCTGGCGTATCTGCGCGACGGTGAGGTGCTCTCGAAGAAATCCGGCGGCGAATGGGGACTGAAATTCCTGCCCGTGCGGTTCCGTCCTCTGCTCGAAGCGGCGCTTGACGATTATACAAACAACACCGCATACGACGTTCCGCAGTCGCTCGCGTGCGATTTCGCGGGTCACATGATGATGCAGATCGACCGGGAGACGAACGAGTGCAGGTTCCCGGCTCCGGCTGACCCGATTCTCGAGGACATGAGCGGATTTTTCGAGAAGCGCGTGGAAGGCTACGATGAGCACATGATCGCGAACGTCGAAGGATGCCGCGAAGGTTACCCGCTGATGGCGTCCCTTGTACCCGACGGAGCGGAATCCCTTCTCGATCTCGGATGCGGCACGGGACTGGAGCTTGACGAAATTTTCCGGCTTCATCCCGATCTGTCCGTGACCGCGGTTGATCTCTGCCCGGCGATGCTCGAAAAACTGCGCGGCAAACACCCGGACAAGGCAATGAACCTCATCTGCGGCGACTATTTCACGGCGGATTTCGGCTCGGGTTACGACTGTGCCGTGTCGTTTGAGACGATGCACCACTTCACGCCGGAGAAAAAAGCCGGGCTGTACCGGAAAATCGCGGACGCACTGACGCCGGACGGATGCTACATCGAGTGCGATTACATGGTCGACACGCAGGCACAGGAGGATCACTGGTTCGCGGAAAACCGGCGCATCCGTGCATTGCAGAACATCCCCGAGGACGCGTTCTTCCACTTTGACACCCCGTGCACGATGGAAAATCAGCGGCAGCTCCTGC
>JAFUQY010000328.1 GCA_017472105.1 Clostridia bacterium
CGGAACTCCCACGATTCTGACAGCCGATCAGCTCGATTTCCTGCTCGGGAAAATCACGTCCCATGTCACCTCTCTTGAGGAATTCACGCTCGAAGCCGGACGACCGGACACCATCACCGCCGATAAGCTCCGCGTGGCAAAATCCTACGGCGTTGACCGGATCAGCTGCAACACGCAGACGCTCAACGACGAGGTTCTTGCAAAAATCGGACGTGCGCATACGGCTCAGATGTTTTTTGAAGCCTATGAAGTCGCAAAAGCCAGCGGCATCCCGCACATCAACGTGGATCTGATCGCCGGACTGCCGTATGATACCACGGAATCCTTCGTGAATACCATCGATAAGGTCATCGCGCTCGATCCCGAAAACATCACCGTTCATACCTTCAGCGTCAAGCGTTCGTCGGAATTCAAAACCGAAGGACGGTTCGACCGAAGCTCCGTCATTGCATCCGAAAGCGTGGACTATTCCCAGAAAGCCCTCGGTGACGCCGGATACCTTCCTTATTATATGTACCGGCAGAAGAATACCGTGGGAAATCTGGAAAACGTCGGTTACGCCAAGCCGGGGCATGAGGGACTGTACAATATCTACATGATGGAAGAAATCCACTCCATCTTCGCGGCAGGTGCGTCCTCCGTCACCAAGCTGGTGTCCCTGCCGGATGAGGACGGAAATGTGCGCATCGAGCGTCTGTTCCAGCCGAAATATCCCTACGAATATCTCGGACGCGGTGACGGCAAGCACAAACCGGACGACTTGAGAAAAGCCGCGGAGGAATTTTTCGCAATTTAACCCTCAGCAAATGCACAGGTACTGCCCATGAAACAACTTAATATACAGATTACGAACAAAAACGATGCACAGAAGCTTGTAGACACCTGTGAAAACCGATTCCGAACCAATCTCGAAGCCGCGATCGACCATGTTTTCGACGACGGCGGCACGAAAATCGTCGCACTGTCCGGTCCAACCTGTTCCGGGAAGACCACGACGGCGAACACCCTGACACGGCGCATCCGCGAGGAAGGACTGCATGCGGTGGTTCTCTCCATCGACGACTTTTTCCTCAACCGCGCGGACCGGAACAACGTGGAAGGCGAGGTTCCCGACTACGACAGCGTGAATGCGATCGATCTGAATTATCTCGAAGCCTTTGCAGACCGGCTCATGGAAGGAAAGCCCATTCTGGTGCCGAAATACGATTTCACGGCGACATCGCGCGTCGGATATACCGAATACCGCCCCGATCCGCGGGATATCTACATTTTCGAGGGAATTCAGGCGGTCTATCCCGAAATCACCCGGCTGTTCCGGCACGAATTCCGCAGCATTTTCATCTCCGTTGAGGAGAGCGTGGCGTACGGGAACAGTGTCCTCCGGCGTGAGGATATCCGTCTCATGCGCAGAATCGTGCGGGACTACAAATTCCGGGGAGCCACGGCGGAATTCTCGCTCCATCTGTGGCAGGGCGTGCGTCGGAATGAGGAGGCAAACATCTTCCCGAACGCGCAGAACTGCGATATCTACATCAACTCGCTCCTCGATTACGAGCCTTTTGTCATCGCAAAGCATCTGATCCCGCTCCTCGACACCGTTCCTGTCTCCAGTATCTACCGGGATGAAGCGGATGAACTGCGGGAAAAAATCCGACCCTACGAAAACAATCTCTTCGACGACGACATGATTCCGGCGGATTCCGTGTTCCGTGAATTCATCGGATAACAGCCGAAGGAGGCTTCTTTGCAGAAACGCCGCGAAACAGGACGTGCAAAATCCGCCTTTGTCTCCGGTGTTCTCATTCTTACCGTGTCGAATCTCCTGACCAAGCTCGCGGGACTTCTCTTCAAAATCCCGATGAACTACATCGTCGGCGACACGGGAATGGGGTACTATAACTCCGCATATTCGATTTACACCTTTTTCTATATGCTCGCCACGTCCGGTCTGCCGGTTGCGCTGTCCGTGATGGTGTCGGAGAACCGCTCATCCGGGAACGTCACCGGAGCGAAAACGGTCTACCGCGCGGCAATGACGCTGTTCGCAATCGGCGGCCTTCTCACGGCTGGGATTATGATCTTCGCGTCGGATGATCTCGCCGGCATGATCCGTTCGGACAAATCCGCACTGTCGGTGATGATTGCCGCACCTACGATGTTTTTCATCTCCGTGGCAAGTGCGGTGCGCGGGTATTTTCAGGGATGCGGCAACATGTTCCCGACGGCGGTGTCCCAGCTCATCGAAGCAATCGGCAAGCTCGTCATCGGAATCGCCGCCGCCATGTACGCCATCCGCATGGGGTATTCCGTCCATGTGATTGCGGCATACGCAGTGTCCGGGCTGACTCTCGGTTCTCTTGCCGGGATGATTTATCTGCTGACTGCGAAATTCATCCGCCGTGACCGGGATCTGATGCCGGACGACTTGCAGCTGCGCAGTAAAAAACAGCCGCTCGGTGACATTCTGCGCAGATTTCTGAAAATTTCACTGCCTGTGACGATCAGCGCGTCCGTGATGAGCATGACAAATATGATCGACACGGCGATGATCCAGCGGGTTCTGCGGCTCTCCGGCATGACGGAAGAAGCTGCCGCGACGCTCTACGGAAACTACACATCCCTCGC
>JAFUQY010000038.1 GCA_017472105.1 Clostridia bacterium
CAACATGCTCCGCGCTGAATGCTACAAGCAGAGAATGGAAAAGGGTCTGTCCTTCCTCGAATTCAACTACATGATTATGCAGTCCTACGACTTCTACCACCTGTACAAGAACTACAACTGCAACTTCCAGTTCGGCGGCAACGACCAGTGGTCCAACATGCTCGGCGGTACCGAACTGATCAGACGTAAGCTCGGCGAAGATGCACACGCTATGACCATCACCCTTCTTCTCAACTCCGAAGGCAAGAAGATGGGCAAGACCGCATCCGGTGCCGTATGGCTTGATCCCAACAAGACCAGCCCGTTCGACTTCTACCAGTACTGGAGAAACGTCGGCGACAACGATGTCCTCAAGTGCATCCGCATGCTCACCTTCCTGCCCCTTGAACAGATCGACGAAATGGACAAGTGGGAAGGCAGCCAGCTCAACACCGCAAAGGAAATCCTCGCATACGAACTCACCAAGCTCGTACACGGCGAAGAAGAAGCTGTCAAGGCTCAGACCGCGGCAAAGGCACTGTTCGCTCAGGGCGGCGTAAATACCGAAAACATGCCCACCACCACCATGGAAGACGCTGACTTCACCGACGGCAAGGTCCTCGTGATCGACATGCTCATCAAGTCGAAGCTCTGCGCATCCAAGTCCGAAGCAAGACGTCTGATCCAGCAGGGCGGCGTATTTGTTGCAGACGAAAAGATCACCTCTCTTGACGCGGCACTTGAAGCATCTGCACTCGAAGGCGACGGCGTCATCGTCAAGAAGGGCAAGAAGACCTACCACAAGTTCGTAAAGTAAGATAAACAAAATGAAGCGTTACGAATATCTCCTGTTCGACGCGGACAACACCCTCTTCGACTTCTCGCTGGCGGAGTACATCTCCTTCGGCGAGACCTGTCGGGTCGGGAATCTGCCGTATTCGGAGGAACTGTACCGCACCTATTCCGCCATCAACGACAGCCTTTGGAAGCGGATCGAGAAGAAGGAAATCACGCTGGAATTCCTGAAAACGGAACGGTTCCGGCTTCTTCTTGTGCAGATGGGATGGCAGGACGACGCGGATACCTTCAAAAAAGCGGAAGAGCTGCGCGACACCTATATCGCAACCCTCGGTCAGCAGACATGCACGGTGGAAGGCGCCGAAGAACTCTGCCAAACACTCGCCGGACGGTATAAAATGTACCTCATCACCAACGGCATCGGCAGAATCCAGCGGTCCCGGTTCGGCAAATCCGCCATCGGGAAGTATTTCGACGGTATGTTCATCTCCGAGGAAATGGGCACGGCAAAACCGGAAACGGCGTATTTTGACCATGTTCTCCGCGAAATCGGCAGTCCGGCGAAAGAAAAATGCCTCGTGATCGGCGATTCGCTTTCCTCCGACTGTGACGGTGCCATCGCGTCCGGGCTCGATATCTGCTGGTACAATCCGAAAAACGCGGATGCGAAGAACAGAAAGCTCACATATACTGTAACAAAACTGTCCGATATCATCCACCTTCTTGACGAAACGGAGATCTGACTTGACCGAATCCATCAAAAATCTGTATGAACAGCTTCTCGCATATAACGGGGAGCACGACAATGCCATTGAAATTCTCCGCGACGAACCCATGTGCCGGCATACCACTTTCAAAATCGGTGGTCCCGCGGCACTTTTTCTCGTACCCGATTCCGTCCGTTCCATGACCGCTCTCTGTGAGATGATCCGTCAGACCGGCGCGAAGCACTTTTTCCTCGGCAACGGAAGCAATGTGCTCTTCGACGACGGCGGATTTGACGGTGCTGTGGTGTCCCTCCTCGGGCTCAGCGGCATTTCCGTCGACGGCAGTCTGATCCGCGCGGAAGCCGGTGCCACTCTCGCATCGGTCTGCAAAGCCGCAAGAGAAGCATCGCTGACCGGTCTGGAGTTTGCGTTCGGCATTCCCGGAACCGTGGGCGGTGCTGTCTACATGAATGCCGGGGCATACGATGGGGAAACCGCGTTTGTTCTGCATCAGAGTACCTATCTGGATCTGGACGATCTGACCGTTCGCTCGATTCCGCTTGCCGAACATCATTACGGCTACCGTGAAAGCATCTACAAACACACGAACCGCCTGATTCTTTCGGCCGAATTTGCGCTGAAGGAAGGAAACCGCGAAGAAATTGCCGCAAAAATGGCGGATTTCATGAACCGCAGAGTCACCAAGCAGCCGCTTGAGTATCCCTCGGCGGGCAGTGTCTTCAAACGGCATCCCGGACGCTACACCGGTCAGATGATCGACGAAAGCGGACTCAAGGGATACACCGTCGGCGGTGCACAGGTATCCGAAAAGCACGCAGGCTTCATCATCAACCGCGGCGGTGCTGCTGCACAGGACGTTCTCGATCTGATTGCGCACATCAAAAAGGTCATCCTTGCGAACTACGGCTGCGAACTTGAGTGCGAGGTTATTCACGTAAAATAATGGTATCCTTTTCTCAGACCGTAAAAGACCAGCTTGCCGCCGAAGAAATCCGCAAAAAATGCTGCCGCTTCACGGACAATGCGCTTGCCGAAATCAAAAGTGACGGCAGTGCGGCGGAGAGCTTCCGCGAAATCTGGGACAGGTGCCGCTGTGACGCATGCAGAACGGTGTACATCCGGCGTCTGTTTGTGCTCTGCGGCTCCGTGACCGATCCGGCGAAGTCCTATCATCTGGATTTTTCGTTCAGGTATGAGGACGAAGCCGAAGTCCTTCTCGGAATTCTCACGGAATCCGGCTTTGAGTTCCGTCAGACCGAGCGGCGCGGACGGCACATTCTCTATATCAAGGACAGCACCGCGATCGAGGATTTTCTCGTCTTCATCGGTGCACAGAACGCGGCGTTCGACGTCATGAACTCGAAAATCATGAACGAATTCCGCAATTCCGTCAACCGGCAGGTCAACTGCGACACGGCAAACATCAAAAAACAGCTTGCAACATCCCAGAAATACATCGAAGCCATCCGCTATCTCACGGAAACGGGGAAGCTGGAAACCCTGTCGGAGGAACTCAGATCAACGGCGAAACTCCGCGTGGAGCACGATCAGCTCTCGCTCAGTGACCTTGCCAAACTGACGAATCCGCCGGTAACCAAGTCCGGACTCAAGCACAGACTGGAGAAAATCCTGTCCTGCGCCGACGAAATCCGGGCGGAAGAATCAAAATAATCACGAAAACAACGGGAGGAGCTATGGGAAACTTCGTTCATCTGCATCTGCACAGTGAATACAGTCTGCTTGACGGGGCATGCCGTATCTCCGACATCCCGAAAGCAGCAAAGCTCGCCGGACATAACGCTGTGGCTCTCACCGACCACGGTGTCATGTACGGCGCAGTTGCGTTTTATAAGGCATGCAAAGCCGAAGGCGTCAAACCCATCATCGGGTGCGAGGTCTACGTGGCAAAGAGGAGCATGTACGACCGGGACAAGGATTTCGACGCGGGAAGCTGTCATCTCGTCCTGCTCGTAAAGAATCAAAAGGGCTGGGAGAACCTGATCTATCTCGTCTCAAAGGCGTACACGGAAGGTTTTTACTCCAAGCCGAGAATCGACACGGAGCTGCTGGAAAAGCACACTGAAGGTCTTGTGTGTCTCTCCGCGTGTCTTGCCGGCTATATCCCGCGGTGCATCGTTGCCGGGGAGTACGACAAAGCCGAAGCATACGCGCTCAGGCTGGACAGGGCATTCGGACGCGGGAATTTCTATCTCGAAGTGCAGGATCACGGACTCCGCGACGACGACGTGGTCTGCGAGGGCATCCGGAACATCTCCGCGAAAACCGGAATCCCCATGGCGGCTACCAATGACGTTCACTACATCAAAAAAAACGACGCCGAAATTCAGGCGACCCTGATGTGCATCCAGACCGGAAACGTCATCACCGACGGACGTCCCATCGGGTTTGAAACGGAGGAATTCTACTACAAGAGCACCTCCGAGATGGAGCGATTGTTCCGGGACTATCCCGATGCCTGCGAAAACACGCAGAAGATCGCCGACATGTGCTCCTTCGACTTTGAATTCGGACATACCAAGCTCCCACGCTACAAGCCGGAAAACGGTATGCCGCCGGACGAGTACCTGAAATCCCTCGCGTATGCGGGACTTGAGAAGAAATCCGCCGACGGTCACATCGTCTTCAGCGAAAAATATCCCCGTGAACTGTACGTCGGGCGGATTGAATACGAGCTCTCCGTTATCGCGAAAATGGGGTACAGCGAATACTACCTCATCGTGTGGGATTTCGTCCATCATTCCAAGAAAATGGGCATCCCCGTAGGTCCCGGCAGAGGATCCGGTGCGGGAAGCATCGTCGCATACCTCGTCGGCATCACGGACATTGACTCGATCCGGTTCGATCTGCTGTTTGAGCGGTTCCTCAATCCCGAGCGCGTCAGCATGCCCGACTTCGATATCGACTTCTGCTATGACCGCCGTGACGAAGCCATTGCTTATGTGCGCGAAAAATACGGCGACGACCACACCGCGCAGATTGTGACGTTCGGAACACTTGCGGCAAGAGCGGCAGTGCGTGACGTCGGACGTGCGCTCGGCATGCCGTACAATGACGTGGACGTAGTGGCAAAGCAGATTCCGCAGGAGCTCGGCATGACGCTTGAGAAGGCGATGCAGAACGAGACTCTGAAAGCCATGTACGACGACGATCCGGCTGTCGCAAAGCTCATCGACACGGCGTCGGCTCTGGAAGGAATGCCGAGACACGCATCCACCCACGCAGCAGGCGTTGTCATCACGGAAAATCCCGTCACATCGTACGTGCCCGTGTCCGTCAACAGCGGCGTGATCGTCACCCAGTTCGACATGGACACCATCGCGGAGCTGGGACTGCTGAAATTCGACTTCCTCGCACTTCGCTATCTCACCATCATCAACAACGCCGAGGTGCAGATCCGCGAAAACGATCCGTCGTTCGATCTGACCAAGGTGGACATTTCCGACTCCGCAACCTACGACACCATCTGTGCGGGACGGTGCGACGGCGTGTTCCAGCTCGAATCCTCGGGCATGCGCCAGATGCTCACCCAGCTCAGACCGCGGTGTCTCGACGATATCATCGCCGCAATCGCACTGTACCGACCGGGACCGATGGACTCCATCCCGAAGTACATCGAAGCGCGGCACGACAAATCAAAAATCAGATACTGCACGCCCAAGCTCGCTCCGATTCTCGACGTCACCTACGGATGCATCGTATATCAGGAGCAGGTCATGCAGATATTCCGCGAAATCGCCGGGTATTCCTTCGGTCACGCGGATGTTGTGCGGCGTGCGATTTCCAAGAAAAAACAGGGTGTTCTCGACGGCGAACGGCAGGCATTCATCGACGGTGCGGTCGCGCAGGGCATTGACGAGCGGGAGGCCGTGGAGCTGTTCGAAGACATCGTCAGCTTCGCAAACTACGCCTTCAACAAGAGCCATGCCGCCGCCTATGCGGTTCTGTCCTTCCGTACGGCGTATCTCAAGACCCACCATCCCCGGGAATACGAAAGCGCACTGCTCACATCCGTCATGTCGTCCACCGATAAGCTGGCGGAATACATCACGGACTGTGCCAAGCAGGGAATCCGCATTTTGCCGCCCGACATCAACAAAAGCCGCGGATCGTTCCACGTCGAAGGTGACGCAATCCGCTTCGGCATGACGGCGATCAAGTCCATCGGAAGCGCGTTCATCGAGCAGATCGTGGCAGAGCGGAACCGGAACGGCGAATACACCGATTTCGACGACTTCATTCAGCGGACGCGCCCGCTCGACATGAACAAGCGCCAGCTGGAAACCTTAATCAAATCCGGCTCGCTCGACTGTCTGGGCGTCCCGAGAAGTCAGATGCTGGCGGTGTATGAGAGCGTGCTTGATAAAAAGAGCACGGCTGTGAGCGATGACATGGACGGTCAGATCGGACTGTTCGACCTCGGCATGAAAATCTCCGCGCCCAAGCCCGTCCGGATCGAATTTCCGCAATTGCCGGAGTTCTCCGCGCGGGAAAAGCTGATGCTGGAGAAGGAAAGCTGCGGACTGTACCTGACCGGACACGTGCTGGATGACTACAAGCTGCATCTTGAGAAAATCCGTCCGGCACGGCTCACCCACATCCACGCATCTTTCAAATCCGAATCCGCAGACTCCGAGGAACCCGGAACCGCATCCGAGACACCGGCGGAGGTTTACACCGACAAATCCCGTGTCACCGTCGCCGGATGCATCACCAAGCGCACGAACAAGCAGACGAAAAACGGCGAGCAGATGGCGTTCATCCAGCTCGAGGACCGCACGTCGTCCATTGAAATGCTGTGCTTCCCGAAGACACTGGCGAAATTCGGACATCTTCTCACGTTCGACTCCGTCATCGCGGTCACGGGAACGATCAGCGCAAGGGAAGACGAGGACGTAAAGCTCCTGTGCGACAGAGTGACGGCGCTCATTCCCGACAGCGAAGCGGACAGACTGAACGAAATCCAGCCTGAACCCGCACCGCAGACGCCGAAATCCGCCGCCGTGCAGAGTCCCGCTCCCGCACAGAAGCCGGTGACAAAGATTTTCCTCCGCGTTCCCGACGAGAATTCGCAGGAGTTCCGGCGCGCAAAAGCTGTCTGCGGAATTTTCGACGGCCCCGTTCCCGTGTACTTCTACTCCATGGCGACCAAGGCGTATCTCTCGTCCGGACTCGGGATTGCCCCGACGGAATTTGTCATCGGCGAGCTGAAAGAACTGCTGGGCGGCGAGAATGTGGCTCTGCGGTGAAATTTTCAAAGGAATAACACGGAAAAACAGTCAAGTGTTAACACTGGATTCAAAAATACAGCGTATAATAGATTCAAATCGTTTAGCGAAAGGTACTTTCAATTATGAGGGAAAATGACGGCGCACGCGTGAACTGGGGTGCTGAGGTGCTCCGTGTGCTGGGAATCATCGGCGCAGTGCTTTTGAGGATTCTTTCCTACTTCTTCAATATCCTGCTGACCGTCCTGCTCATCGGACTCATCACCGGCATCATCGTCGCGACGGTATTCGCCATCTATATCAATACCTATCTCGATCTCGAAATCGACCCGAACCTGATCAGTACGGTCAACCGGGACTCCACGACGCGTATTTACTACGAGGAATACGAGGACGCGGAGGCACGGCAGAACCGGGAAGGCACACTGGTCGAACAGGAAGATCAGCGTCTGATCGGCGGTGAAGACTCGGTTGCCGTGTCCATTGCGGATATGCCCGAGGATCTCATCAACGCATTCATCGCCATCGAAGACCGCCGCTTTATGGAACACAACGGCGTTGACTGGTGGACGACGGCTCAGTCCGTGTTCAAGTTTGTCTTCGGCGGTGCGGGCGGCGGTTCCACTATCACCCAGCAGTTAATCAAGAACGTCACCGGCGAGGACGACGTCACCATTCAGCGTAAGGTTCAGGAGATCTTCCGCGCACTCAACCTCGAAAAGGTCAAGAGCAAGGAAGAAATCATCGAATCCTATCTCAACATCGTATTCTTCGGCAACCGATGCTACGGCGTACAGGCTGCCGCACAGTATTATTTCGGCAAGGATGTGTCGGAGCTGACGCTCGTCGAATGCGCATCCTTTGCGGCAATCGTGAAGAACCCGTCGCAGTTCAACCCCAAGAGCCACGAAGAAGACTACACAGTCACGCTCTCCGACGGAACTGTGATTGAGCGTCAGGGCAATGAAACGCGCCGTGAAATCGTTCTCACCCAGATGTGGAAGGAAGGCTACATCACGGAAACCGAGATGTACAACGCCTTCGACGAGGAACTGGTTCTGGCAACCAACGATTCGGATGAAATCGAAACGCTGGATGAGGGCATGGTTCTCTTCAGCTATTATACCGAAGCCGTCATCACGGATGTTCAGAAGGATCTGATGGCGAAATACAACATCAGTTCCACTGCCGCGAGCCGCATGCTTTACAACGGTCTGCAAATCATCACTCCCATGGAGCCCTATGTGCAGGATACCCTTGAGGAAGTGTACGAAAACTCCAGCCAGTACTTCCCGTCGACCGGTGTGGGACTTCAGCCCCAGTCCGCGATGGTTGTGTGTGACCCCTATACCAACGACGTGCTCGGCGTAGTCGGCGGACGTGACCAGAAAACCCTTAACCGAGGGCTGGACCGTGCCACCAAATCCGTACGCCCGCCGGGATCGTCCATCAAGCCGCTCTCGGTTTACGCACCGGCACTTGACGCGGGGCTGATTACCTACGGTTCCGTTGTGGACGACACGCCCGTGTACTTCAATACCTACGAGGCCGTTCCCGCAAGCGAATGGACCGAAGCGGTGTACTCCTACGACCCGTATCCGAGCAACTACCCGAACGTCTACATGGGTCTGACCACCATTCAGGACGCCATCGAACGCTCCGTCAACACCATCGCGATGAAGGTCCTGCAAAAGCTGAGCATCGACAAGTCCTTCGACTTTATGAAGAACGAACTCGGCTTTGACTCCCTCATCGAATCCGCAACGCTTTCCAACGGACAGGTCATCACGGACAAGGGTCTCGCGGCTCTCTCCCTCGGTCAGCCGAACTACGGTGTCACCCTGCTGGAAATGACGTCCGCATACACCATTTTCCCGAACAGCGGCATCTATAATGAGCCCAACCTCTACCTCAGAGTCACCGACTCCGCAGGAAACGTGATCCTTGAAAACGAGGAAGAAGCAAACCTCGTCATCAGCGAAGAAACCGCGTCCATCATGAACATCATGCTGGAAAAGGTTATGACGCAGGGTACCGGTACCGGATGCACTCTCCGCCATACCGTTGATGTTGCCGGCAAGACCGGTACGACCAGCGCGGACTTCGACCGTTACTTCGTCGGATACACGCCCTATTACGTCGGCGGCGTCTGGACCGGCTACGATATCCCGCAGTCGCTCAGCGCATTCGGCGAAAACCCGTCCCTCATTGTATGGGACAAGGTCATGACCATGCTGCACCAGCCCATCATCGACGCGGCTGCAAACGGCGGTGAACCGATCAGGTCATTTGAAACCGCACCGGGTGTGATCGAAGTGGTCTACTGCCGCGACTCCGGTCTGCTCCCGTCCGATGCGTGCGCACTGGATGCCCGCGGATGGCGTACCGAGGTCGGTTACTTTACCCGTGAATCCGCGCCCACGACGACCTGTGACGTGCATGTCGTTGTCAATGTGGACGCTACAACCAACCGCGTCGCAAGCCCGAACTGCAACCCGAACAACTTCAAGCAGGTCGCGCTCATCCGCGTTGAGGACCGCAGCTTCCCGATCGAGGTCGGCGTTGTTGACGCTCAGTATGTCTACCGCGAACTGCCCAGCTATATCAAGCCCGGCGGATGGTGGGGCGTCCCGTTCTTCACCAACATGCTCTACGGCTCCTACTGCGGCTCCAGCTATGTCACCTACCCGCAGAACGCATGGTGCTACGATCACTGCGACTTCAGACCGTGGGGCGGCAATCCTCCCGCAGTCGACAGCGGATACAACCCGGACACCGGTGCAACGTACGATCCGGACAACACGCCCGAGGAATCCTCACCGGAAACGGAGGCACCTCCCGACACCGGACAGGATGAAGATGACAGGAGCGGCAATCTCTTCACGGAAGAAGATATGACCGACGAAGGCTTCAACTGGGACGAATTCTTTGAATAAAACGAAAAATCACCTCATACACTGCGATGGGGTGATTTTTTATGGTTCGTCGGCTGAAAAGGGAAGTCTGCTTTCTGATCGGACACTACAAAACCGCGGGACTGTGCGCATTTCTCTGCTGTATGGGCGGCGTTCTTCTGTGGGTCAGCGGAGGCAGCTGGATGTATCATGTCAGACCGTACACCGTTCCGATCGGCGTGATGTTCCTTCTCTGGCTGACGGTGTACGGATTCACGGGACTTCTCATGGCCGTTCTCCTGCTGTCCGGAAGGTGCAGATGCGGAAAGGGAAGCGCATTGACCGCGGCGGCATATGTCTGCATGCTCTGCTGGTATGCGGTCTTTTTCTGCACGCCGCTGACGTTTTTCGCGGCATTGCTCCTCTCTCTGTCCGTGATCCTGCTCGGCATCGTGTTTCTGACCGAAAAGAGGAGCATGCTGACGGTAAAAATCCTGATCTTCCTCATCGAAGGGATTCAGATCTGGTGTCTGTACCGCTGTTTTTTCATGAATTTGTTAAATTAGTCTAAATTATCTCTCAAAAAGTATTGACTTTTGTACCTTCCTCATGTATAATTGAGATGATCTTATAAATCACATTTTGGAGGTTATAAAATGAAAAAGATCAGAGTAGCAGCTCTCGTAATGGCAATCGTTATGCTTGCTATGTGCGCAGTTTCCTGCTCCAAGTCCGAAAAGGTTAACATCAACTGCACCATCTCCGTTTATGTTGGCGAAGAAGTTTATCTTGACAGCTATGCATACACTGTACAGGGTACTGTTGACAATCCCCCGACCGTTCTTCAGGCAGCTTCTGAAGCATTCACCATCATGGAATTCCCCTACGAAGTTGACGATAAGGGTCAGAGCTTTACCTGCATCACTCTCGACGGCGTTGATTACGCTACCGGTATGAACGTAGAAGGCACCGCGATCGGTCTGTGGGAATACACCGCTGACGGCGTAGCTCCCAAGGAAGGCCGCGCAGGTACCAATGCTGTTCTTGAAGGTCAGCACATCGTATTCAATTATTCCGAAGAACTTCTTGATCCTCAGGAATTCAGCTCCGGCGAAGAATAATATCGCAAATACAAAATCCGCAGTACCGGACATACTGCGGATTTTTTTGTTTATTCGGGATCCCTTGTTTCAATCGCGTTCAGCATGCGTTCTGCCAGAGCCTGAAACCGTGGTTCATCGCGCATGCAGTCGAATTCATAAAAAACACCCTCGTTTCGAGAATTTTCAGCCGCGCAGCTTATGATGCTATTATAGCAGAAGCCGCACGGTCTGACAAGTTCTCAAACCGAGGGAAAAACTTTCGA
>JAFUQY010000039.1 GCA_017472105.1 Clostridia bacterium
GAACGGTACAACGTGGTCGCAATCTCCGACAAAATCGAAGCGAGACGTGCCCGCGCAAAGGAAGAATACGAAAACTGCGACGTTTACGAAGACTACCGCGAGCTTCTGGCGCGCAAGGATATCGACCTCGTCGTCAACTCCACGTTCTCCTACCTGCACTATCCCGTGACCATGGACGCCCTTCGCCACGGCAAGAATGTGGTGTCCGAGAAGCCGTTCTCCAAGTTCGCCATCGAATGCGAGGACATGATCCGCACGGCAAAGGAAAACGACGTGACCCTCACCGTGTTCCAGCAGTCCCGCGTGGCGCCGTATTTCACGAGAATCCGCGAGATCATCGACTCCGGCAAGCTCGGCGACATCGCGCAGATCACCATCCACTTCTCCGGCTATACCAGACGCTGGGACTGGCAGACTTCCCGCAGATACTACGGCGGATGCCTCTTGAATACCGGACCGCACCCGCTCGATCAGGCATTGCAGCTGCTTGACACCGAGGAGATGCCGAACGTGTTCTCCGTTCTCAAGCGGATCAACTCGGCAGGCGACGCGGAAGACTACGCAAAAGTCATCCTCACAGCACCCGGCAGACCGCTCATCGACCTCGAAATCAGTCCCGCCGACGCGTACAACGACTTCACCTACCGCATCCACGGCTCCAGAGGCTCCCTCACCGCAACGCTCTCGAAGATCAGGTGGAGATATTTTGACGAATGCGAAATGCCTGCGTTCACGTTTGAGCCGCTGACCAAGCCCGACGGACTGACCCCGGCGTACTGCTCGGAAAAGCTGAACTGGAACGAATTCGAAGAAGACCTGTCCGGCTCTCCGTTCGACTACGCACCCGCGAAATTCTACGCCAACCTGTACGATCACCTCACAGCAGGGGAAGAACTGCTCATCAAGCCGGAAAAACTGCTCCAGCAGATCCGCGTCATCGAGCTCATCCACGCGCAGAATCCCATGCCCACGTGGTGCTGATCGGAGGTTCCCCATGTATAAAATCGCCATCATCGGCAGTGAAAACAGCCATGCCCTGCATTTTGCGTCGATTCTCGCACCGAAGTCCGGCGAAAAGAGATTCCCGGATATCGAGCTGATCGGCGTCTGCGGGGATGAAAAATCAAACGCGGCGATTGCCGAAAAAACTGCCCTCACCTGCTTCACGGACGATCCGAACGCCTTCTTCGGCAAGGTCGACGGCATCATGGTCACCTCGCGTCACGGCGGCGTGCATCTGAAATACGCGAAGCCCTACATGGACGCGGGCTGCAAAATCTGGCTCGATAAGCCCATCACCGCATCGGTGAAAGACGCCGAAGAGGTTGTCCGCATCGTGAAGGAGAAAAATCTGCTTCTCTGCGGCGGATCTTCTCTCGCGGGAGCGGAAGGTACGGTGAAAATGGCAGAATTCGTCCGCGAAAACCGCGCAAAGGTCACCGGCGGACACGTCACAGCTCCCATCAATCTCGTCAACGACTACGGCAATTTCTGGTTCTACTCCCAGCATCTTGTGCAGATGGTCACGGAGGTGTTCGGGCAGGAGATCACATCCGTGGAAGCACGCGAAAAGAAGGACGGCGTCCACTCGATCCTGCATTATCCGGATTTCGATGTGACGGCGTACTTCGGTGCGGGCTATTCCATCACGGCATACCTCGGCGGCTACGGTGTCAAGTGTCAGGAAGTCGAGCTGACCGGCGAATATTTCATGCCGGAGCTGAACGAAATGGCGGAAATGCTCCGTCACAGTAAGGTTCGCCAGACTCCTGAGGAAGTGGTGTGCCCGGTTACCGTCATCGACGCGATCATCCGCTCCATGGAATCCGGCGGAGCAGAAACCGGACTGCGGGAGATCGTATGAAAACGAAATTTCACAACTTCATCCTCGTGACAGCGGACGGCTGTGAAACAGGGCAGAAGATTTACACCGAAAACGGCATCATCACCGCCGTGACGGAGGAAAATCTGCCCGCGGAACGTGAAATCGACTGCGGTGGTGACTACCTCTCGGCGGGATGGATCGACATTCACACCCACGGAGCCGGCGGTGCGGATTTCCTCGACGGAACGCCCGAAGCGTATCATACAGCCGCACGGATGCACGGAATCCACGGAGCCACGACGATTCTTCCGACGACGACTTCCGTTGACCGTGACCGGATCGTGCAGGCGGCATCCGCATTCGAGCAGGCGAAGGAGTACCGCGATATCCCGGACATGCCCGGACTGCATCTCGAAGGACCGTACCTCGCCGCATCGCAGAAGGGGGCGCAGGAGGACCGGTTCATCCATCCGTTCGACAAAACCGAAACCGACGAAATCCTCGCCGCGTCCGATAAAATCCTGCGATGGACTGCCGCACCGGAGCTTGACGGAGCCGCGGAATTTGCGAAAACGCTCACATCGCGCGGAATTCTCCCCTGCATCGGTCATACGGATGCGACATTCAGCGAAACAGAGACGGCATTTGCGCAGGGATTCACGCACATCACGCATCTCTACTCCTGCATGAGCACCGTGCACCGGGTCAATGCATACCGGGTTGCGGGCGTGCTTGAGGCGGCGTATTATCTGGACGACATGACGGTGGAAATCATCGCGGACGGCTCGCATCTCCCAGCGGAACTGCTGAAATACGTGGTGAAGTTCAAGGGACGCGACAGAATCGCCCTGGTCACCGACTCCATGCGTGCGGCGGGAATGCCGGAAGGGGAAAGTGTGCTCGGCGCTCTTGACAACGGACTTCCCGTGATTGTGGAGGACGGCGTTGCCAAGCTGACGGACAGAACGGCATTTGCCGGCTCCGTTGCGACCTCTGACATGCTCATCCGCACGATGGTGAATCTGGCTGAGGTTCCGCTCCACGATGCCGTGTACATGCAGACCGTCACACCCGCGAAAATCATGGGACTGACGGACAGAGGTGCCGTGAAACCCGGACTGCGCGCGGACTTTACCGTGTTTGACAGAGAAATCCGCGTCACCAAAACCGTCGTCGCAGGGAACGTCATTTATGAATGATTCCTCCGGCTGCGGGACAGAATAAAAGAAACAAAACGAAAGGAACAATACAATGATTACCGAACTCACCCTCACCAATTTTGAAGAAGAGGCAGTCAAATCCGACAAGCCCGTTCTCATCGACTTCTGGGCAACCTGGTGCGGCCCGTGCCGTATGCTTTCTCCCATCGTGGACGAAATCGCGGAGGAACGCACGGACATCAAGGTCTGCAAGGTCAATGTGGACAACGAAAACGAACTCGCCGCGAAATTCGGCGTTATGAGCATTCCCACCCTCGTTCTCCTCGACAAGGGCGAAATCAAGGGCACCTCCATCGGCTATAAACCCAAGAAGGACATCCTCGCGTTCATCGGCTGAGGCAGCGAAAGGACAACATCATCATGAACAGATTTACAGATACCTACACCATGTCGAACGGCGTGACGATTCCGTGCATCGGATACGGCACATGGCAGACACCTGACGGGGAAACGGCGGTGAATTCCGTCAAGTGCGCGCTGGAAAACGGCTACCGCCACATCGACACCGCGGCGGGATACGCGAACGAAGGCTCCGTCGGCGAGGCAGTCCGTCTCTCCGGCGTGAAGCGTGAGGAAATTTTTATCACCACCAAGCACTGGGTTACCGAACGCGGTTACGAAAAGACCATCGCCGCATGCGAGGAATCCCTCCGTCAGCTTGGCATGGACTACCTCGATCTCTACCTCATCCACTGGCCGATGGTCGAAAAGTGCGGCGAAAACTGGCGCGAAGTCAACGCAGACACCTGGCGCGGCTTTGAAAAGCTGTACAAGGACGGCAAAATCCGTGCCATCGGCGTGAGCAACTTCATGCCCACCCATCTCGAAGCGCTGAAGCTGACCGCGGAAATCATGCCCCACGTCAACCAGATCGAGTTCCATCCCGGCTATACCCAGCCCGAGGTCGTGAACTACTGCAAGGCGAACAACATTCTCGTCGAAGCATGGAGCCCGCTCGGCTGCGGCAAGGTTCTCGGCGATCCCACCGTCAACGCAATTGCAGAAGCGCACGGCAAAACTGCGGCACATGTCTGCATCCGTTACGCGCTCCAGCACGGCGTTCTTCCTCTGCCGAAGTCCGTCACTCCGTCCAGAATCGCGGACAACACCAATGTGTTCGACTTCGAGCTGACGGAAGCGGAAATGAAGACGCTCGATTCCATGCCCCGCACCGGTTACAGCGGATTCTACGCGGAAAACGCACCCGCAGACGCCATCGCATTCGCGGACTGACAATTAACCGAACAAAAAATCACCCCTGTCATGGAGGTGATTTTTGTTTGTGGTTCTATTCAGCCCAGCAGAACGTCCGAAATCAGCATCACGCAGAATCCGACGAGGAGGGCATAAGTTGCGCCTCGTTCGCTTCCGTGGGCGTGGGTTTCCGGGATCATTTCATCGCTGACGACGTAGAGCATGGTGCCGCCTGCGAATGCCAGCGCGAACGGCAGTATCGCCGAGGCAAGACTGACCGCGAAGTAGCCGATGAGTGTGCCGACAACCTCGACAAGTCCCGTAATCATGGCGCAGACGAAGGTTTTCTTCGGGGATACACCTGCCGCGAGCATGGGACCGATGATGACCATACCCTCGGGGATGTTCTGAAGCGCAATGCCGCCCGCGATCATGAGAGCCTGCGATACATTGCCCGAGCCGAATCCGACGCCCGCCGCGATGCCTTCCGGCAGATTGTGGATGGCGATGGCAGTCACGAACAGGAGAACCTTGCTCAGATTCGCGTTGTGGTGCTCCTCGATGTCACTGCCGACCATTTTGTGCAGATGCGGAACCAGCTTGTCGATCAGGTTCAGGCATAACGCGCCCGTGAAAATCCCGGCAATGGTGAGTATCAGCCCGTACTTCCCGCCGTAATCCAGAGAGGGCAGGATCAGACCGAGCACCGCGGCAGAGAGCATCACCCCTGCTGCGAAGGACAGGACGATGTCTGAAAAACGGTGGGAGATTTTTTTGAATACAAAGCCGATGAGGGAGCCGATGATCGTCGCACCGCCTACGCCAAGGGCTGTCAGAAATACCATTTCCATAAATCAATCTCCTTTCAGTGCCGGCGCAGTCTTTCTTACACTTTGTCGTGACCCATCATGATATCGGAGATCACGTCGAGTACCTTGTCATGGCATCCGCCGCAGCCGGTGGAACAGTGGGTAACCTTCTTCACGTCTTCGAATGCTTCCAGAACATCGCTGAATTTCTTCATCTTGTGCAGAGCCTGTGCGATATCGTTGTAGCTTACCTGCTTGCATTTGCAGATTGTGTAGTTTTCCTTCATTGTTGTGATCTCCTTTGTTAGTCAAGAATTTTACCGTCGGTGGAGATTGTTACCACCTGCCACGGGATGAATTTACCGCTTGCCTGAAGTGCGCGTTTGACTGCGTTTTCAATGCCGCCGCAGCAGGGAACTTCCATGCGCACGATTTTCACGCTTTTGATATTGTTGTTTCGGATGATCGCGGTCAGCTTTTCCGCATAATCGCCTTCGTCCAGCTTCGGGCATCCGATGAGGGTAATGTGATTCCGGATGAATTCGTTGTGGAAGTTACCGTATGCATAGGCTGTGCAGTCCGCCGCGATGAGGAGATTTGCGTTGTCGAAATACGGTGCATTCACGGGAACGAGCTTGATCTGGCACGGCCACTGCTGAAGCTGACTGCTTACGGAAGAAGCTGCCGGTCTGCCGATTGCGGGAACGTCACGCTTGATCGCCTTGGACTGGGTTCCGGGACAGCCGCAGGGGAGCTTGACCCCGTGTTTCTTCATTTTCGCCTGACGGACTGCTTCTTCGTTGTATGCCGGCGCCTCGCGTTCCTCAAAGCTGATGGCATCGGTGGGACATGCAGGGAGACAGTCGCCGAGACCGTCGCAGTAATCCTCGCGGGTCAGCTTTGCCTTGCCGTTTACCATTTCGATGGCACCTTCATGGCACGCCGCGGCACACGCTCCGCATCCGTTGCATTTTTCTTCGTCGATCTTAATGATCTTTCTGCGCATATAGTATCCTCCTTTGTATCGGATGGCTGAAAGTTATTCTTGCTTTTCTGCCTTTATTATAGTATAATAGAGCCGTAATGTATGTTGAATTTTCAACAAAACGGAGAAAAACATGAAAAAATATTATGATATTCTGAAAAACTGCCCGTTGTTTGAGCGAATCAGGGAAGAGAATCTCCTTCGGATGCTGACCTGTCTCGGCGCGAAGGTAGAAGCTTTCGATAAAAAATACACCGTCATCGCCGAAGGAAATCCCGCAAAGTACATCGGCATCGTCCTCACCGGCTCCGTGCAGGTCGTGCGGATCGATTACTACGGCAACCGGAGTATTCTCACCGAAGTCGGTGCCGGGGATGTGTTCGGAGAAGCCTTTGCCTGTGCGGAGATCGACGCCATTCCTGTGACGGTCATCGCGAACGAGCCGTGTCTCATCATGCTTATCGACTGCGGGCATATCCTGCACACCTGCGAGAACAACTGCGGCTTCCATCAGCAGCTTATCTATAATTTAATGAAGGATCTCGCTACCAAAACCCTGCTGTTCCATCAGAAAATCGAGATCATGTCCAAGCGGTCCACGCGCGATAAGCTCATGACCTACCTCATGTTTCAGGCGAAAAAAACGGGAAAGAACCGGTTCACCATCCCGTTCGACCGTCAGGAGCTCGCGGATTATCTCGAGGTTGACAGGAGCGGTCTGTCGGCGGAAATCAGCAAGCTCCGCAGGGAAGGCGTGCTTGAGAGCGAAAAGAACGAATTCATCCTGTTATAATACGAAGCGGCGGCGTTTGTCTGCCGTTTTTTTGTGCCGTGCATCCGGATCTTGAGCGGAGATTTCCCGTCCGGCGGGCTCAAATCGCTGTAAATCTATTGCAATTGCGGCAGATAAATGGTATAATTGATAAAATTGGGCAAGTGTTGCCTGCGCTTCACAGAGGTAGCAATGGTATTTTCGTCATCTGTCTTCTTGTTTCTTTTCCTTCCCGCCGTCTGGATTCTGTATTCGATTATCCCGGCGCGGTATCTGAAGGCTAAAAATATACTCCTCGGCGTCTCGAGTCTGCTGTTCTACGCGTACGGCGAGCCGGTTTACATCGTTCTGATGCTCGGCTCCATTGTGTTCAACTACTTTGCAGGGATCCTGCTTGATATGGCATCCACCGAACGCGGCAAAAGCCTGATCTGCGGCGGCGCTGTGGCGGTCAACCTGCTCATGCTCGGCGTGTTCAAATATTCCCCGTGGCTCGTGACCATGTTCAACAGTGCAGCCGGAACCACTCTGCCGGTACCCGCGTTCACGATTCCCGTCGGCATTTCCTTCTACACCTTCCAGATTCTCTCCTATGTCGTAGACGTACGGAAGAAAACGGTCGGCGTTCAGCGGAATATTTTCTGCCTGTTATTGTATATCACCTTCTTCCCTCAGCTCATCGCCGGACCGATCGTGCGGTATCAGGACATTCAGGATCAGATTGAATCCCGTACGGTGACGGCGCAGGGCACGGCTCACGGTATCCGCCGGTTTATCAGCGGGCTCGGCAAAAAGATCATCATCTCCAACACCGCCGCCGTGATCGCGGATGCAGCATTTGCCGGGGATGAGATTTCCACCCTGTTCGCATGGGCAGGTGCTCTCTGCTACTGTATCCAGCTGTATTTTGACTTCTCCGGCTACTCCGATATGGCAATCGGTCTGTCTGAGATGTTCGGCTTCACGATCTGCGAGAACTTCAATTATCCCTATTCCGCGGTGTCCGTGCGCGATTTCTGGAAACGCTGGCACATGTCCCTGACGACGTGGTTCCGCGAATACGTCTACTTCTCGCTCGGCGGCAACCGCGCAGGAAAAGTCCGCACGATTCTCAACCGCGTGTTCGTGTTCTTCCTGACTGGACTGTGGCACGGTGCGAACGTCACCTTTGTGGTATGGGGACTCTGGCACGGACTTCTGATGATGTTCGAGCAGCTGGTTTCCTTCGAAAAGCTGACAGCGAAGAGGGCAATCCGTCCCCTGACGAGACTGTACACGCTTCTGACCGTGTGTCTCGGATTTGTGGTCTTCCGCGCGCCCGACATGACCGCTGCCGTCACGTTCATCGGCAGGATGTTCTCCTTCACCGGAACGGGAGCGGATGCGCTGATTCACTTCTCGCCCTACGTCTGCCTGATTCTGCTCGCCGGCGTGATTCTCTCGGCTCCTGTTCTGCCGGCGGTCCGCGGAAAGCTCCAGGCACATCCCGCTGCCGCGCGTGTGTTTGAAGTGAGCGGCTACCTCCTCGCGCTGCCCGTGCTGTTCTGGTGCATCATGCAGCTCGCGTCCTCGACGTTCAATCCCTTTATTTATTACAATTTCTGAGTATGGATATGAAAAAAACTGCATCCATTGTGTTCACCGTCCTGTTTGCGGCGATCTGTCTGGTGTTTTCGCTCGGTTTTCTTCTGCCGGGAGCAGGGAAACCGGATTCTGCGGATATGCCCGCCATGACCGTTGACGGAAAATTCAACGACGATATCGGCAGCGAGCTGGAAGAGTGGTTTTCGAAGAATTTCGCCTTCCATGATGCTGTCACAGACCTGTACGCCGATCTCCGGCTGGCTCTCTTTGACGAAGGCAACGATCAGGTTGTCGTAGGAAAGGACGATTTCCTCTTTTTCGACGACACCACGGCGGACTATATCGGCTCCGATCCCATGACGGACGAAGAGATTGAGAAAATCGCCGCGGGACTTGCCGGACTGAACGCTGATGTGACGGCAAACGGAGGGCAATTCCTCTTCGTCTGCGCACCCAACAAGAATACAATCTACGGCGAATACATGCCTTCCCGGTATCTCGACAATCCCGGACCGTCCGATCTTGACCGCCTGTACTCAGCTCTCGATGAACTGGATGTGCCGTATGCCGATCTCCGACCCGTGCTTCTTGAAGCAAAAGCGGACGGTCTGCTCTACCACAAGCGCGACACCCACTGGAACGGCGCCGGTGCACTGGTTTCCTTTGGCGAGGTTCTGGAACATTTCGGCGTTCCGATGGCAGATCTCAGTGACCGCGGACCTGTGACCGTGAACGATTTTGAAGGCGACCTTGACGCGCTCCTGTTTCCGGGCAAGGTGATGTACGACGAGAATATCACCTACGATTTCACCGGGCTTTACGTCTATACATCCGCATATTCCACGCCCATGGATCTCGTCATCACGACCCGCGGCGGCGGAAACGGAAAACTTCTGATGTTCCGAGACTCCTTTGCCAACGCGTGGATTCCTTATGCCGCGTCCTCCTTTGCCGAGGTGCGCATGGAACGAGGAACGCCCTACAACACCGCACAGCTGGAAACGTATCGGCCCGACTGCGTGATCGTCGAGATTGCGGAGCGGAATCTGCGTGAGCTTGCGGGACATCTCGGACTTGACAGATAATCATACGAATTTTACACTGCTTTGCAGTTTTGGAGGTTGATGCTCATGAAGCGAAAATCCGCTTTTGCACTGGTTCTGTGCATGGCGTTGATTTTGTCGTCCTGCCGTTTTCCCGGTGAAGAGGAGACGGCTGAGACGGAACCGGTGCCGGAGGAAATCTTCTACACCGAAGAGGATCTCGCGCGCGATCTCGGCATTTCCGTCGATTTTCCCGAAGCTGACGGGGAAGGCGTGATTGTTCCGGAAACCGAATCCCGTGAAACGGAGCCGGAGACGGACAAACCCGAAACCGATGCGCCCGTCACGGAGGAATCCGAGGAGATTTTCCGCATGAAGGTGTACGAATCCATGCAGATTTATGCCTCCATGACGTCCTCGAAGCCCGAAAAAGTCCTCTCCGACGGCGAAATTGTCATGCTCCGCGAGATCACGGGAACCCAGTGGGCAGAGGTGTATTACAGCTCCGGTCAGCTCATGGGCTACGCGAAGGACGGTTTCATGCACACCGTACAGGATGACGGCACGGTTTACGCCGAGCTGCCGATCGAATACGGCATGGCGAAGACCAATCAGGAAACCCTCGTTCCCGCGTACTCCCACCTCGTGGATATCCGCAAGTATTTCAACGTCTATTCTTCCACCAATTCCCTCGAAGGCGCGGCGGATTTTTCCCAGTACGATGTGATCGTTTCCATGAAGCTCTCCACGGACGAAACCACCATCGGCGAGCCTTTCTACAACAAAAACATCTGCATGGTGCAGTACGATATTCTGCCGATGCTGAAAAAAGCCATGGACATGTTCCGCGAGGACGGGTACATCATGGTCATCTATGACGCATACCGTCCCACAAGCGTACAGCAGAGGTGGTTTGACGTCGTGCGCGTACATAAATGGGTAGCCGATCCTTCCATCGGTATGGGCGGCGTTCATGACCGGGGCACGGCTGTGGATATCTCCCTCGTCGATTTCAACGGCAAGGAACTGGAATTCCCCACGCCGATGCACACCTTCACCGAAGCATCCGCACGGAACAGCACCACCATGACTCAGACGGCAAGAGCCAACATGGACTACATGCTCGGCGTCATGCTCGAGTGCGGCTTCACCTACATCAATTCTGAATGGTGGCATTTCCAGGACGTGAACACCAAGTTCTACCTGCCCACCGACCATCCGATCGACACCATCCCCCTGGTACCCTCCGAATCCACGCAGGTCGGTACCGTCACATATCAGTAAGGAGGCGCGAATATGGGAATCAACCGATATTACAACGTCCCCGTGCCTGCTGATGTGACGGGAGTACCCGCGGTCTGCATCGGGGTCAATTATTCCGAAAAAGACGGCGAGCGTCCGGCTCTGCGCTTCATTGTGCGGCGTGATCTTTCCGTAAAGCTCGCGTCCTTCACGCTGCTCTACCGGTTCTCCGCCGCATCCGTCCGCGAAAAAGACCCGGCACACCCGTATCTGCGGTTTGTCTACGACCGTGCGGACATCAACCAGCGCGAGTACATCATCTTAAAGGGAAACGCACCCGAGGACGGAATTCCCGATGGATGTACGGCGGTTGTGTCGTCCGTGACGCTCGAATCCGGCGAAGTGCTCAGCTACAAAACCGGCATTTTCACCGATCCCGATCATCCCATCGCCGCATCCGGGACCGTGGCACCGCTTCTCGCGCAGTATTTTGCATCCCGGAATGCGGCAAAAGCACAGCCGGAGCAGAAACCGAAATCGAATTTACAGTCACTCGCCGAAAAAGCTGCCGCGGCCGTTGTGGTTCCGGAGCTGAAACCGGCGAACAAAACGAAAAAAACAGCCAAAAAGAAGCTCCTGAAGCGGCATACCGCAGAAGCCGTCACCGTTGTCTGTGTGCTTGCGCTGTTCATCGGCGGCGTGGTTTTCCTCGGAACATGGGACAGACCCGTCGAGAAGCCGATGGATACCGTCGTACAGCGTCTGCTTGACGAAGGACGTTACGGCGACGCCTACAAGACCGCGCAGGACAAAAACGATACCGAAGGCATGCAGAACGTGTGCCGCACCGCATCCGCAAGCTATCTCTTCGCGCAGGATTACGAAAACGCATACCTCTACGCATCCGCCGCACCCGAGCCGTTTGAGCGGGAAGTGATCGACATGTTCGTCAGCCTGCTCATCACGCAGAACCGTCAGGAGGAGGCGTACGAATTCCTCACCGGTCTGCCGCAGTTCACCGACGCGATGCAGAGAGTCTGCCAGTCCATCGTCGACCGCAGTCTCGCAACCGGGGATTACGTCACCGCATACACCTACGCGAAAAAGGCGCCGTCTCCGCTTGAAACCTACGTCATGGAATACGCGGCAGGGGAAATCGTGCGCAATGGACACGTGAACGAGGACGTTTTCACCGCGCTTGAGCAGCTCGAGGACTCCGGTGCCTTCGATGACATGGCGGAAAAAGCGGCGAACAAGCTCATGGATGACGGATCCTACCGGGAAGCCGCCGCAATCGCATGCCAGCTCCGCGATGAACCCGCGCGGGTGACGATGATTAAATCCATCTGCGAAACCGGCATGAAGCAGTACGTCAATGACAAAGATCTCGACGCCGCAACGGAACTGTTCGAGTTCTGCAAGCCCATGATGGACGAGGCGAGCCGGACGAAATCCATGCAGGCAATGATCGACTACGCAACCATCCGCGATGACACCGCCGGCGTGATTTACTTCTCCTCCCTCATGGGCAGCGATACCTCCGCAGTGGAGATTGACGGGGAAGACGAAAGCATCCGCCAGAATCTCGGGTA
>JAFUQY010000329.1 GCA_017472105.1 Clostridia bacterium
GATTGAACCAGTGCAGTGTCCGTGCAAGCAGGCTGAGTGCCTTGATCCACAGATCTCCGCGTTTGCAGTGGGTGACTTCATGGGAGAGGGTTCCCGCCAGTCCGTTTTCCGTGAATTCGATCTCCGGCAGGACAATCCTTCGCCGGATCAGCCCGAATGCGGCGGGACTGTTCACGTCATGCGACACCAGCAGAACCGGCGGACGGTGCAGTTCCTTCTTCCGGCAGACCGCTTCGTAGATTTCAAGTGTTTCCGCATCCGCTTCCCTCGCCGAGCGCAGGATTTTTCCGGTGTAAATCAGGTATGCAAGCAGATTCCACGTGAGAAACACCGCCGCACCTGCGAAATATGCGTGAGGTATGTATGCCGCGATGTCTTCCCATGTGACGGGATCCGGTTCCGGTTCTATCAAGACGGGCACACTGACGGGCGGCACCGGCATCTGGATCGGCTCCTGCGGCTGTCCGGTCACCGGATTCTGCGGCACGGGTGTGTATTCCACCGTCGGTGTCTGCATCGGAATCTGCACGGGTTCCCTCTCGACCGGGACTTCGATCAGAGCCGGCAGAATCCCGAAGCCGAACGGCACCGCAAGCCGCAGTAGCACCAGTGTCCACAGGATGTAGCGGCATTTTGCCGTGAATTTTCCGCCGATGAGCTTCAGCACGAGCAGCATCACAAGGATCAGCAGGGACATTCCCGCCGTAATTTCGACGATACCAAACAGGAAGTCACGCATCACTTGCCTCCTTTGCGCTCTTTCAGCATCGCCGACAGCTCCTCCAGATCATCGTCGGTCAGTCCGTCCGCGTTCAGGAGGGATGCGATCATATTTTTTGCCGATCCGCCGAAGAACCGCTTCATCATGGTCTTTTCTTCTCCGCGGCGGTACTCCTCCTCCGAGATCAGCGGCGCAAACAGATGCTTGAATCCGCTTTTGTCGCAGGAAACAAATCCGCGCTCGCCAAGCCGGTCAAGAAGAACGTGAACCGTCGCCGTCTTCCATCCGTGGGCATCCGCAAGCAGTTTTGTGATCTCCCCGACCGTCAGCGGTGTTTCGTTGTGCCACAGGGTCAGCATAACCTCAAGCTCCGATTCGGGCAGTCGTTCTATCGTTTTCATTTCACACCTCCGAAGACATTTGTCTGTGGTTTCAGTATAGCACAACCGCAGACGTTTGTCAATGGTTTTGGGCAAGAAACTCACATTTCACCGCCATCGGCAGGATTCCGGCATTTTTCGACCAAAAATCCGTTAATCATTTGCCGGCATCGAAAGTTGCGCATTAAAAAAGGAACCGCACCCGTCATGAGTGGATTCCTTTTGGGTTACTGCATTTCCCGCAGCAGAGTCTTTCGACCGGCATCTGTTCAAACAGCCCGGTTCTTGCGTTTTTTATGTCTCTTTCCCGGCACGCTGTCTTTGTTTTCCGATCCTCAGAGCCGGACAGTGCCGAAGATTGTCCGGAGCACGACCTGCGCGTAGATGCGATGCATGTAGTCGTTGGGATGATTGGAATTGGAGCCGGCCACATCCTGATAGACCTTCCGGCGGAACATTTCGAGATTCACCGTCGTGACGTCGGCATGTGCCGCTCTTGTCCAGCTCTGTTCCGCACGGCGCAGGTATTCGATATAATCGGTATGGTACCGCAGAAGCGAGATGCCGCCGGGTCCCCATGCAAGCAGATCGTTGGGCAGACAGGTACCGACCACAACCGTGCAGGCGTCGGGACAGCGTTCTGCGATGGTGCTGACCATTTTGTTGATATTCGCCGTGTAGGTCTCCGGATCAATGCCGCATCCGTCGTTCATGCCGAACGCGATGATGACAAGATCGGGATTCTCTCCGCAGATCTCATCGAGCTTGGTCAGGCCGCCATTTGTGTTCGATCCGCTGACGCCGACGTTTTTCTGAGTAACCTTCACGCCGTAAACGGATTCGATGTATTTCTGAACCAGAACGTTATACTGCGGACAGTACGGCGGAATGTTCACACCGCTTTTGCCGGATGCCGACCAGCCGTCCGTGATGCTGTCCCCGGTTGCGACGATTCTGATCTCCTTCCCTGCCGCGAGCTTATCGGTCAGCGGTACAAAGACATCACTCTTGTCCACAGGCTCCGTCACGATGCTTTCCGCGGAATGACGGTAGGTGACAGCAAGCGTCCACGCGGACATGCCGGGCTTTCCGGGACCGATTTCCGCACGGATATAGCCCCATCC
>JAFUQY010000330.1 GCA_017472105.1 Clostridia bacterium
ACCTGAACGAAAACATACGCATGCACCGCAGAAAATTTTCCTGGACGCAGGAGATGCTTGCGGAGCGGCTTGGCGTGTCGTTTCAGTCCGTGAGCCGTTGGGAAAACGGGACGAGTATGCCGGATATCGAGCTGATCGTGACGATGGCGGGGATTTTCGGATGCACCGTGGACGAGCTGCTCGGGAGCGGGAAGCACGCGGAAAAGCCGTCATGTGCAGAGATTGCAAAACAGCTCGAGGATGCATATACTGCCGGGGACGGTGAGGAAATCGTACGGCTTCTGCGGCTGATCCGGTGGGAATACTGCGAAGAATTTGACCGGTATGACGACTGGACGGCGTTCGTACGTGCGGCATTCAGCGGAGCGTATCGGATTCCGGGTGTGCTTGAGGAGTTCCGTCTGCTGGCAGATGATTTTCTCAGCCGGAGCCGGAATCCCAATATCCGCGGCGCACTGCTCAGAACGATGGCGATGATTGAGGACGATACCCGCGCGGAGGAATTCATCCGGGAAAATGCCGGCGGATGCTTTGATCTGCGAGCGGATGCACTGCTTCTGGAACGGTACGGTTTCCGGGGCGACTGGGAAAACTACCGGAAAAACGAGCGGATCCGGCGGTATCGGATGTTTCTGGATGTTCTGATGCCCGAAGAAAGCGACCCGGCGGATCCTGCCCTGCGGTGTGCGGTGAGTGAATCCCGTCTGGCGGTTCTGCGTGCGCTCAGTCCCGATGCACCGGAAAACGCGCCGGATATCTGGGCGGGAGTACGGCTTGCGGATACGCTTGACTGCGCGAAGAATTACAGCCGATGCGGCAGGACGGACGAGGCGCTTGCGATGCTGGAGACAGCTGCCGACCTTGCGGATGCGCTTGCCGATCTTCCGAACCGTGCGGTTCTGCCGTGCTATACGCCGGAATTCAGTCCTCTGCCGCTCATGAAGCGCGATCTGAAGGAAGAGGACGGCAGAATCATCATGACGGAGATTGCGACGGTGCCGGAGGATGAATCCCGCCCGTATGACTACACCGGATGCGGCATGTTCCAGCTGTGGACCTGCGGCGGTGAGATGAACGACGATGCTTTTGAGGCGATCCGGGAAGACCCGCGGTTTCTGACTGCGGCGGAGCGGATGAAGAAACACAATCCCTATGGAAAGTGAGGAACAACATGAAACTGAACCTGAACGAAAATATACGTATGCACCGCAGAAACCTCGACTGGACGCAGGAGCAGCTTGCGGAGCGGCTTGGCGTGTCGTTCCAGTCCGTGAGCCGTTGGGAAAACGGGACGAGCATGCCGGATATTGAGCTGATCGTGACGATGGCGGGGATTTTCGGATGCACCGTGGATGAACTGCTCGGCGTCGCGGAACCGGCAAAGAAGCTGACGAAGAAGGAACTGCGCGAAAAAATGATGGATCTTGTCGGACGGGAGGACATCCCGGAGCTGACCGGATTCCTGCGCATGCTCCGGTACGAATACCTCTCGGAATACCGGTTCCTGTATCATCTGCTCACTCCCGCCCGGATGGAGGTGTTCGGTCAGTCGCAGATGTTCATGGAGGAACTGCGTGCCCTGACAAAGGATGGCATGGCGCGGGCTGAGCATGATTATGAGAAAACGGGAATGCTGCGGATCCTGATCGCACTGGAAGACGAAGAGCACCTGCCGGGACTTCTGGATACCTGCGAGATGCCGGAGAGCGCGGACAGGAGCCGGGTGAATCTTCTGGCGTACCGTGCGAACATGCGGTGGGATTCCGACAGCCTGCGGATTTTACAGGAAATCGCAAAAGTAACCCGTCTGCGGGAGTTTTTCAGCCAATACTATGTGTTCGTCGGCGACCGGGAGCTTTGGAGAGAGGGACGTTACCGCGAAATGGAGGATGCTCTCCCGCCGTCGGATCCCGCACATCTCTGCGAACTGAGCCGGAGAAAGCTCGGTATGATCCATCTTTTCAGCGGCATGACCCCGGACGACGCCCACCCCGTGTCGGGAGACGGTCTGCTCGATCTCTGGGCGGGTCAGCGGCTGGAAATCGGATTTTCCTATGCGGCACAGCTTGCGGGAACGGGGCAGACGGAGCTTGCGCTGACGGTGCTTGAGGACTGCGTTTCCCTCTGTGAACAGGCGGCGGATTTCCCGGACGGTGTGGAGATGTTCAATACGGGGTTCTGGCCCGATGACTGTCCCTCGGTGCGGTGTACATCTCCGGAGCTGACGCATATCCGGGCATACCGGAGCGCAGCGGCAATCCCGACGACGAAGGAACTCCGCCTTGAGACGGTGCTGATCCATGCGAAATCGGATGACGTTTCTGCCGATACCGTCTGCGGTGCGGTCATGATGGGAAACCATTACCGGATGCTGACCGATGCACTGCCGCCGCGGGACGATTTCCGCACGAGCTGGCTGGATGCAATCCGGGAGGACGGGCGGTATGTGAAACTTGCGGAACGCATGCGCGCCATCCGGACATGGACGAGGTGAACCGTTAAGGCAATGCCTTGAAAATCCTCAGAAACTGAGAAATCCTCCTTGCGTGCACTGCCCTTGTAATTGTACTGCGGATTTGATATAATTGAATTACAAAGATCAAATGCAATACAGGAGGCAGGATATGAATTGTAATCTCGGCAAAAACATACGGAATTACCGGAAGAAAATCAGCCTGACGCAGGATCAGCTTGCCGACCGGCTCGGCGTGAGCGGACAGTCGGTGAGCCGATGGGAAAACGGAACGACGTACCCGGACATCGACTATCTGCCAATCATGGCACGGCTGTTCGGATGCACGACGGATGCCCTGCTCGGATGCGCGGAAGAAAACACACCGCCGGCGGGTGACGAACTCGAAGAGACAATGCGGAAGGCGATGTTTGCAAATCCCGTGGACGCGGATACCGCCATTGACGTGATGCGGACGGTGCGGTGCGAATGCCCGGATGAATTTCTGCGGATCGTGGTGCCGCTTCTCACGCTCACAAATCAGACGCCGGTCTGCAAAAACGAAGAATTTATGAAGGAGATACAGCTCCTGTTCCGCGAAATGCTCGACAACGGAAAATTCCCGGGCATGCGCGAACCGATCCTGCATACGTGGATCAAGATCGTGGACGAGGACGAAGCGGAAAAAATGATCCGGAAATACGCGGACAACCCGTACTGGGACATGAGCAATGTGGCTCTGAGAATGGCGCGCGCGGAAGGACTTGCCGATTCTGACCGGTGCACCAAACTGCGTTCCATCAAGCGTCTGAAAAATCTGACGGCATTCCTGTACGATCCGACCGTGATGCACATGATTGCAAAAGAAGCGGGTGATCCGGCATGCTGGCGCGATCTGAGCGAGCGGAAACTGCATGCTCTTCACGCATACTGCGGCATGACGCCGGACGAAGCACATCCCATCTCCGGTGACGGCGAGGTGGATCTCTTCACGGGCACGCGGCTGGAAATCGGATTCCCCTATGCGGCTCAGCTTGCGGCGGTGGGTGAAGATGAACTTGCGCTGACGGTGCTTGAGGACTGCTGTACGCTGATTGAGAAAATCTCGGATATGCCGGCGGAGCTCATGAAAGCGCTGCATCAGGAACGCAGGGAAGACTGTGACTGTCCGACTGTACCGTGCCGCGTGCCGGAGCTGGATCACCTGACGGCGTACCGGGTCCCGCGCTTTCCGTGGACTGCGCAGGGAACACGGGCCGAATATCCGATTGAGTTCATAATCAGGGCGTATTCCGATGACGGACTGCTCATGTTCTCGGAGGATGTGCGGCTTGATCTGGAAGATTTTCTGCGTGACCGCCATACGCCGCGTGAGGACTTCGACGGAAAATGGTTTGACCCGATCCGGAATCATCCGCGGTTTCTCGCACTGAACGAACGGATTCGGGCAAATCTCGGATGGTACAGACGGGTCTGAGAGAAAGAAAATAAAGAAGGAGGACACATGAAACTGAATCTCGGTGAAAACATCCGGAATTACCGGAAGAAAATCGGACTGACGCAGGAGATGCTTGCGGACCGGCTCGGCGTGAGCGGACAGTCGGTGAGCCGATGGGAAAACGGAACGACGTACCCGGACATGGAATTTATGCCCGTGATGGCGCGCCTGTTCGGATGCACAACGGACGACCTCTTCGGATACGGCGAGCCGGAAAAGAAGCTGAACACGCAGGAGCTCGGCAATATGCTGAACGACGCTGTCTGCCGGAAGGATGCGGTGCGGATGGAAGAGCTTCTGCGCATGATCCGGCACGAATACCTCGAGGAATGGTGCCATCTTTACCACTGCCTGACGGGAGCGCTCCGACCCGGGAAGGCGTTTGCGGAACATGAAGGGATCATGAAGGAATACCGCCTCCTTATGGACACCTATCTGGAAGAGGGAAAACAGCGCGGTACCAAAACTTATATGACACAGCAGCTTTTCTGCGTTCTGGATGACAAGGAATGTAAGGAGACATGGCAAAAATACACCGTGCAGGACAACTGCGACCTGACGGAGCTGGGGCTTTTTCTCAGACGGGCACAGCTCCGGGGCGAGACCGATATCCTGCGGCATCTCATCGAAGAAAAGAAGGTGCACGACCTGTTCGGATATGCGATGCGGGAACCCGTATTCCTCTGCCACACTCCCGTGGATGTGAACGATCCGTGGAGCTGTGAGCGCGGACTGGAGCCGGGAGAGCCCATGGCAAAGCGCCGCGCATCGGAAACAAGGCTGAAGGTACTCCACGGTTTTTGCGGTATTACCCCGGACGAAATGCATCCTCTGTCGGGCGACGGCGACCTTGATCTGTTCTGGCCGGTGTATGTGACGCTCGGACTGGCATATGCGGCTCAGCTGGCAGCGACAGGGGACTGTGATCTCGCGCTGACGGTGCTGGAGGACTGGGCAGGCTTGATTGAGCAGGCGATGGTGTTCCCGCATGATGCGGCGTACTATAAGGAAAACGGTCGTACGCGGGATGGGGAAGAGGTTCCGGTACGATCCCCTGAGCTGACGGAGATCAAAGGATTCCGCGCACCGATGGTCGATCGGGACGGTACAATCCTCTGCATCCGCACGGGCACGATCTGGAAACACCCCGGTCGGTACTGGCCGCGCAGCTATGTGGATCATACCATTCCGCTGAACATGCATGGAATGCTGACGGATATGTTCCTGCCGCAGGATCACATCCGGGCAAGCTGGCTGAACCCGATCCGGAATCATCCGCGGTATCTGGAAGTTGTCCGGCGCTTGAATGCGGTTCTGCCGGAGCTGGCAAAATGTCCCCATTCCGTTACGCTCACGGATGAGCATATGAAAAACATGTAAAAAACAACGCGGATCCCCGTGACAATCCATGGGAATCCGCGTATTTTTGACAGAAAACGAAAAAACGGGCAGAGACCCGCAACAATATTATTATACCACATTTCCCGGGGATTTGTAAAGAGAATTGTAAACATTTTCTGAACTTTGGAGTGGTGCACAAAATGTTGTTGTAAACTTTAGATGAATTATCAATTGCATTGGCGGGAAAGTTGTGATATAATGTAGTCACAGAAGAAAGAGAGGACACGCCAATGTACCAGTAAAGTACAGGATCTCTGCTAAGGGTAAACAACAAGAAGAGTAAGTAGAATGAAGCTTCCCGACCCAGATATCCGGTGACAGCTCGTCTCCCGCATCCGAAGGCTGATATGATTCTCATGCGAGAAAAAAGACCGAATTCGGATTTAAATTTGCGGCAGACAGATTAAGAAAGAGAGGAATACAAAAGATGTTAGATATCAAGAATCATAAGTGACCCTTGGCTGAGTTTGTGAAGAAAGACGCAGTCAAGGGTCACTTTAATTTTGTTCACCAAACGTCCCGTACGGGGCTTTTTTGTTATTATAGGATCTGTATGACGGTTATAAATTCTTGTTATGACTGTTTTGAGCCGGTGTGCTTGTTTCAGAGGCTGAGGTGTGATATAATTGGATCATCGAATATGATCGGAATTATCGGAGGAAAGACGATATGATGAAGAAAATTCAGCTGAAGCGGATCTGTGCATTTCTGATGAGTGTGATGCTTACATTCTGTGCGTGTGCTCAGTCGGGTGAGAACGGCGGAACTGCTGCGGATCATTCTGATGTTCAGACGGAATCCGGCGCGGAAGAAACTGAAAAGCTGTATCTGGATAACCTGCCCGAAAAATCGGACTACAACGGAATCGAGATGCGTTTTCTTACGGCTCTGGAAACGATCTCCGTGGAGCTTTCCGAGGAAGATGACACCGGTGAAGTGGTGAAAGGCGCGTACTGGCGTCGGAATCATGCACTGGAAGAACGTCTGAATGTGGATATTGTTCTGGCGGAGCAGGTCGGATATGACGCGTTCAATTCGGTTGCGGGGCAGTCCATTACCGCGGGATCCGATGACTACGATATCCTCTGCGGTCATACGCGCTTCAATGTCAAGCTGGCATCCGAAGGCTCCGTGCTCAATCTGAACGATTACGGCTTCGGAGATTACATCGACATTTCCCAGCCATACTGGAGCGAACTGTATATCAGCAATATCAACTACCGCGACAATCTCTACTGGCTTGCAGGAGATATGACGCACAGCTTTATTTCCTACATTTACGCCATGTTCGTCAACTCCACGGTATGGAATAATTATTATAACGGCGAGGACATCTATGATATCGTTCTTGAGGGCGGCTGGACACTGGATACCCTCCATCAGTACGCGGAAGGAACCTACACGGATAATAACGGTGACACCAGACGCGATGCCGGCGACTCCTACGGCGTGATTATGCAGCAGGGAAATGTGCTCAACGGCATGATTTTTGCGGCAAATGTTCAATACACCGGTATTGATGACAGCGGTGAATACTATGTTGCGCTCAACAACGAACACACAGTGGATGTGTACAGCAAACTGCATACCATGTTCTATGAAACAGAATACGGTCTGATGCTCGGCAACGAAGCGTACATCACGCAGTGTGTGAAAATGTTCTCGGAAGACCGCGTGCTGTTCTGTCCCCGGCAGTTCCACTTCACCGAAGAGGACGGCATCCGCAGTATGGAATCCGATTTTTACATCATTCCTCTGCCCAAATACGATGCGGCACAGGAGAATTACCGCGTGAATCAGTACGACGGCGTGCCGATTTACGGGGTTCCCACAACACTTCCGGAAGAACGCATTCCCGCAGTGGCATCCACACTGGAAGCGATGTGCTCCATGACAAGCCAGATGGTGATTCCGGTGTATTACGACGTCGCACTCAAGGACAAGTACAGCCGCGATGAAACGACTGCACAGATGATTGACCTCATCCACGACAGCATTACGGCGGACTTCTGCTTCTACTGGGGTGACTCCGTGGGCGGCTTGATGGGATTCTTCTATAAAAATATCCAGACGAAGGACATCGCGTCAAAGATGCGCTCTTCCGAGAAAATCTGGCAGCGTTCGCTCGGCAGTCTGCTGGAACGTCTGGAAGAAGCCGACGCCTGACGCTTTACATTTTCGGATCCCTGTGCTATACTGTTTCATAAGATCAAATCGAATCGGGAGGTATCCATGCCCCACATTCTCTTTATCACAACCGACGAACAGCATCTGAAGACGCTCACCTGCTACGGTGCACGGACCGGGACGACGCCGTATCTCGATGCGCTCGCGGAAAACGCCGACGTTTACGATACGGCTTATACCGTCAGTCCGGTGTGTCTGCCCGCGCGGTGCTCCTTCATGACCGGGATGTACCCGCATCACTCCGGCTCCATCAGCAATATTTTCGGCGCATCCCTGTCCATGCAGTTTCCGAATCTCTTCACGGAGCTGAAAAAACAGGGCTACCGCACCGCGCTCCACGGCAAATGCCACTTCATCCCCGTGCCGTATCCCGCAACGAGAGGGGACATGACCCTCGAATACGAGCATTTCATCCACTACTACCGCGCGCTCGGGATGGACAAACTCTCCTTGCAGGATGACAAAAACAACTCCCTCTGGTACTACGACGATTACGCGAAGGATCTCGCGAAGCGCGGCATGCTGCGGAAAATCCGCTATGAGGCGCACGAGAACCGTGACAATCACGGGTACTACGATTTCCCGTTTGAGAACGCGATGCATCCGGACGCATGGGTCGGTCAGCGTGCTCTTGAGGATATCGAAAGCCGGGATGCCGGAGAGCCAAACTTCATCTGGGTCAGCTTCTCCGGGCCGCACTACCCGATCGACACGCCGAAGGAGTACACTGACCGGATCGACGTGACGAAAATGGGCGAACGCATCTTCCGTGACGGGGAATGGGACGACGAATCCAAATACCACGTCAGGGGCTACCACGGTCCCGGAACGACGGAAGGCAGCGGTCACGTCAAGGACGGCGCGCAGAAGCATTACACCGAGGAATACTGGACCGAGTGGCGGCAGAGATACCTCGGCAACATTGCGCTGATCGATGAATGGATCGGGAAGATTCTCACATCGGCAAGGGCGAAGTTCGGGGACGATCTCCTCGTTATTTTCACAACCGACCACGGCGAGATGATGGGCAGCCACTCCCTCTGGGGCAAGAACGGCTCGCTGTTTGAGGATGTTCTGCGGATTCCGCTCATTGTACAGCGTCCGGGTCAGCGGGATGGACGGCGTATTTCGGAATGCGTCTCCTCGCTCGAGCTGTTTCCGACCGTGCTTGCATACGCGGGTGCACCGGTTCCGGATCAGGCGGACGGCGTGACCCTTGACGAGCAGGTGAAACGCGGCGGACGGCAGTACATCATCAGCGAATGCGACAACCGTGCGGCGGTGCTGAAGGACGGCATCAAGCTGGAGCTCAACCGCCCGAATCTGCGCGGGAAGATGTATTATGAACTGTACGACCTGAACGAAGACCCGCACGAATTCGAAAACCGGTATGCCGATCCACGTTACGCGGATGCAGTCCGTGAGCTGACGGCGATTCTGGAAGCCGAGCCGCATCTGATGGAGACCGTGTTCCGACCGTATGAGGACGGCGGTGACTACTGGCTCAACTACGGCGGCGGCGCGGGATTTGAAGCGAACGGCGAGCGGTAATCAAGCGTCGGCGAGTGCCTTTTCCAGCTCCGCAAGACGGTCCGCGTAGGCGATGCTCACCGGAATCATCCCCGGAGTTTCCGGAAAGTCCGTGTCAAAGGCGTGAAGCACATCCCGTGCCGTCGTCCGTTTGATGCGGGCTTTTTCGTGCTCGCCGCGGGCGTCGTAGTATTCCGCGAGAACGTCCAGCATGTCGAGAAGATGCTCGAGCGAAATCCCCGACTGCTTCACGGCGGGCTCTAATTTTTCATCCCCTGGCAGAAGAAGTGCGTCCATCTGAAGCTTTGTGAAGTAGATTTCCGGGATTTTCGCAAGCGTTTCCCGAACCATGGCGTATTCCCCCTGACCGCTGTAAACCTCCGCGAGAATCCGGCAGGCGTCATACCGCACCGCGTCTTCCCTGGCACTCTCAATCAGGGCACGGCACAGGGGAATCATCTCATCCGCGCGCTCGGGTGCCGTCATCGTGTAGAGCAGGTTGTTCAGAAGGACCTCGTTTCCGGGATAGCTTTTCAGACCGTCCCGGAGGATTTCTTCGGATTTTGCGGGATCACTGTGCCGGAACCGGTACGCGGCGTGAGCGATTTTTTCCACTTCGCGCTCGATTTCCATGCAGTTGTAGTCGAACAGTTCGTCCGTGGATACGCCGAAGAACGACGCAATTGCGGGAATCATCGCAACATCGGGCATGGTGTCGCCGTTTTCCCATTTGGATACCGCCTGAAAGCTCAGCCCGAGAGAACCGGCGAGAACTTCCTGCGAAATCCCGCGTCCCCGGCGGAGCGAGCGGATTTTGTCTCCGAGTTTGCTCATTGGTTATTCCTCTTTTCAAAAAAATTCAAAGCTCATGAACCTTGTGCATCCAGTTTATCATAGTTTGCACGCCATTGCAATAACGCCGGATGAGAGAATTTTTCCCCTGCCGGTTGAATCCGAAAAACTGACGAAAAAATATAGAAATCCCCTTGACTTTGCCCCAATGGGAAATGATATACTGGTATCACAAAACAAAGGAGGTGCGAATATGCATACTATACAGGAAATGGCACAGATGTGCGGAACAACTGCGAAAACGCTGCGGTTTTATGACAAAATGGGGATTTTCTGTCCGGACTACACCGATCCGGAAAACGGATACCGCTACTACACCGACCGTCAGCTGCACAAGTACCGGCTCATCGAGGAGTACAAGAGGATGGGCTTCACGCTCTCGGAAATCCGCAGGCTCATGTCCCATTCCGGGGAAGTGGATGTTCCCGAAATGGTGCGGCTGAAAAAAGCGGAGCTTCAGGAGGCGATTGCGGCGTGTGATGAGCGTCTTGAGGAGCTGGAACGCTGGAAACAGCCGACGCAGGAGAAAACCGTCGTGGAGCGGGATGACGCTGAAAACCGCATTGTCGTGCGGTGCGGGGATCTGACGCGTTCAATTTATGCAGAACCCGATGAAATGCAGTTCTGCTTTGACACCGTGGAAGGGCTGTTTGTGTTCTCCGGGCTTTCAGCCGATGATTTTCCGAATCCGGAATACCGCGTGGTGTTCACACGGACTGCCGATATGACAGAGAAAAAGTCGGCGGATCTGTCCGCGCTGAGTCCGTCGGAGGAGGAATACAGAGAAACCGAGTTTGTGCTGATTATGGTTCAGGCGGGACCGCTGGTTGACATCGCGGCATGGGACTCGATATGCACGAGGCTGAGCGGGTATTTTCGTGAGGATGTAAGTGTGCTGTACAACATGAATCTCTACGGCGCGGAGTGGGAGAATCTTCACATCAACATGATCGGACTTTGCGCGGTGTGATTGCAATGCCGTACGCGGTGTGCTATAATAAGGGCAGTATAAGATAGGAACGAAAATTCACATCACGGAGGTGCCGGATATGAAGAAATGGGTGGTTGAGGACTGGAAATTCGAGCTGACTGCGATTGACGGAAAGGCGGCGAACTGCCGTCTCGGATTCGAGAAGGGCGACAGCTTTGCGTTTACTTACGAATGCCCCGCGGGAATGTGTCCCAGAGTGATGTCGGAGGTGTACACGTGGTGCGAAGTGATCCGGTGCGGCGGGGATTTCACCTACCGCGGATGCCCGGAGAAATACGAAATGATTCTCCCGTGCCCGTGCCGAAGCATCATGTTCCGTCTGAAAGCCGTGCCGATCAACCGGGACGAAACCGGAAAGCCCCTGCCGAACAACCCGCGCCCGGTTGAATGAGAGAAAGGAGATATCCTATGAAGAAATACCGGATTCTCTATGCGGCGGCACTCGGCATGACTGCGCTCGGGCTGATTCTGCGCGGCGGACTCCGCGGGATCGGTATTGTGCTGGTGATTGGCGGGATCGTCCTCTTCCTCGCGGCGCTGGGGTATTCTGCGTATCGCAATGCACGGAGATGTCCTCACTGCGGCGCGGCATACGATCCCCGGATCGCGGCACTTCAGAAAAAGGACGGCATGATCCTGTGCCATCGCTGCGGTACAATCGTGCGCCTGGATCCGCCGGGAAAATGAGCGGAAGTGCGAAAGGCATTTTTACAATACAGAACAATAGAGGGAACAGTTTTCTGCTCCCTCTATGGATTTATGCGGTTTTGAGATGAAGATCAGCCGAAGTATCTCTCCAGCAGACCCTTGAACGCACGTCCGTGTCTTGCTTCGTCCTTTGCCATTTCGTGAACGGTGTCGTGGATTGCGTCGAGGTTGTGCTGCTTTGCGAGCTTTGCGAGTTCGAACTTGCCTGCGGTAGCGCCGTTTTCTGCTGCAAAATCAACAAAACATAGAGTAAAATATTATGAATAGGAGGTGAATTGTTACAAATTCTGAAAAATAGAATGAAAAATGGTTAGTTGCACACTGTGCAACTGATTTTGAGAGTACAAATGCCAATGTTGCACATGAGGAGTGCAACTTATGAAAAAACAAAATGACATAGGAGTGTTCCGCCTTGACAATGGTATGTGGGGATATCGCTTCACGTTCATGCGAGAGGGTAAACGCTATTCACGGCAAGGCAGTAAAAATGAAAATGGTGAACCGCTGAAGAATAAAAGAGATGCAGTAAAAGCGCGAAAAAAAGCCATTGAATTAAACGAACAGGAGACGCATATTCCCTCAACTGAGCTAATTAAAAGAAATATCACGATCAAGAGAGTATATGCGGAATATTGCGAGAATGGCAGAAATGACCGGGCATATCAGACCATCCGCAAACAGGATAGTTTATGGAACAACCATATATGTCCACGTTTCGGAGAGCGTTATGTTGACAGT
Organism: Clostridia bacterium; assembly: GCA_017472105.1. The sequence continues at coordinate 12,358 of JAFUQY010000330.1, forward strand.
TTAAGTGTGGCAGAGATTAACGACTATCTATCCGAGTTGTATTATATTGAAGGATATTCGTTTCAGTACACGGAATCGTTTCTGAAAATGTTTTATCTCATTTTCGGACAGGCATATTCCAGAAACTACCTTGAGGTGGATGCTTATACCAAATTATGCACCAACAAGGGCACAAAAATCAAAATGCCGAAGATGAAGACGGAGGACGATACCGATATTGTAGCGTTCAGCCGAGAAGAACTTGCGGTGTTAGATGACTATTTCAAAGGCACGAATATCGAAACTGCGTATCTGCTTGGCCGGTACTGCGGTTTGCGGATTAACGAAACCTTCGGATTGAAATGGAGCAATATCGACTTGAAAAAAGGGACGATCACCATTGACAGGCAGATGCAGTATCAGAATGGTCTTATCAAACTGGTTTCACCGAAAACGCGCAATTCTAAGAGGGTGGTTTATATGCCTGCTGTCCTGACGGAATATTTAATACAGAGAGCACGCCAGCGTGAGGAAGACAGTATTGAATATGCCGCTTTGCGAGAACAAAACCAACGAATGATTAAAGATTTAGACGGTGAAAGAATCTCATCCACGGAACTTGTGAACTGTCTGCATGATGGTAAAATTCAAACAGTCAATTCTTTCAAATATCCTTCCCGTGAAATCAAGAATAAACTGGGGATTGATTTCAAATATCATTATCTCAGACATACATACGGTACACGAATGGCTGAAATAAATACTCCCGCCCATTTACTCTGCGACCAGATGGGACATGGGAATATACACGTTACTCAACGGTATTACCTTGCTGTTTCAAAGAGTGGGGTTGAAATTTTACAGAATAATATCAATCGATTATGATGATAAACAAGGTAGGGGCAAACATTTCCTACCTTGTTTTTTGTATGTTTTTGATTTATTATTCGGAATTCTACACCGAACCCCGAAAAAACACTAAAAAATACCGCTTTTTTTGCGATTCTATCGCATCGTCCCGAAAACGCCCGAAGACACCGCTTTTTTTGCGATTCTATCGCATTTTTCTGATAATTCCAGAAACGCCAAATATTATAATTATACGTAACAATAGCATAAATATACAGTCAGAATCTTGATGTGCTTTGTTTTATTCCCCTTTTGGTGAAGCCTTCCTTGATATACTCAGCCGATATCGAACCAATCTGCTTAGCGTGCTTCTTGATTTCGTCTTCTGTTAATTCCTTTAT
>JAFUQY010000331.1 GCA_017472105.1 Clostridia bacterium
CGACATCAATGAAAATCTCATGAAGACCGTCCGTGCCCTCAACGCCGTAGCGGAACGCCGCGGTCAGACTCTCGCACAGCTGGCACTGGTATGGGCACTCCGCAATCCCGTGGTCACGTCCGCGCTCATCGGTGCATCCAAGCCCGAGCAGGTCGCGGAAAATGTGAGAGCACTCGACAACATGAATCTCTCCGAGGAAGAGCTGAACGAAATCGACGCAATCCTCGCGAACAGATAAATATAGAAGCAGGTACGATATGGAAAAGAGATTTACAGTCACTTCTCCGTCCATGAATACCGCAATCACTGTCAGCCTGTCCAAATGCGGCGGGCTGACTTACTTTGCGGCACAGGACGGTATTACAGTCATCGAAGAATCCGCCATGGGGATCACCACCGGCGCGGGCGACTTCACCTGCGGACTTGTTTTTGAATCCGAAACCGATACTGCAATCAACGAAACCTACCCGATGCTCTCCGGTAAGCGGAAGATTTACACCAACCGCTGCAATGAGAAGACCATCCGCTTTGACAAATCCGGCGTGAAGTTCGATCTGGTACTCCGCGCATACGACGACGGCATTGCGTTCCGGTATATCATTACCACCTCCGATACACAGGCAATGACCGTAGAACCGAACGCGGAAATCACCAACTTCCGTCTGCCCGACCGTGCGAATATCTGGTTCATGCCCCGCCGCGGACGTGATTTCATGTACGAAGATAACTACCTCCCCGGAAAAATCGGCGAAACCGAAGACGGAATCCAGCCGTCTCTGCCCATGCTGTACGAAACGAACGGCAAGTACGGACTCATCATGGAAGCCGACCGTCACGGAACCTACACCGGCTCCCTCCTGCGGCTGGAAAACGGCAGTACCATGCAGATGATCTTTGACCTCGTTCAGACTGCACCCGTTCAAACCTCAGCCCCCTTTGTCTCCCCGTGGAGATGCGTCATCATCGGAACACCGGCGGATATTTTACAGAACACCATGGTCGAAAACCTCAGTCCCGCACCCGATCCGGCGTATGAATTCGACAAATGGGTCGAACCCGGTCTGTCATCGTGGTCGTGGGTCAGCTACTACGGCGGTCAGGAGGATCCCGATATCCACAGTAAATTCATCGATCTCGCCGCCGACATGGGCTGGAAATACTACATCCTCGACGAACGCTGGCAGCCCGAATGCAAATCCAAACCCGGTATCCGCTACGAAGGTATGTGGCCGTGGTTTGATAATGTGAAGGCTCATGCGGACGAAAAGGGCGTGAAGCTCCTCGCGTGGGTCAACAAAACCGACGTTGCCGTGAAGGAAGAACGAATCGCACGGTTTAAGGAATGGTCGGAAGCGGGTATCGTCGGCATCAAGGTGGACTTCTTCTTCAATGACAGTCAGGAAATGATGCAGCTTTACGACGATATCTACCGCGATGCGGCACCGTACAAGCTGCTTGTGAATGCGCACGGTTCCAACCCGCCGTCCGGGGAGATCCGCACCTATCCCAACGCGATTGCAAGAGAAGCGATCCGCGGTCAGGAACAGGGCGGCATCACCTGCGAGCAGTACACCCTCATCCCGTTCCTGCGCTCCGCCGTTGGTACTGCCGATGTGACCGAGCAGCTCTACTCCCGCGACACCCGCAAGACCTCCATGGGATTCCAGATCGCGCTGTCCGTGCTGATCGAAAACGGTATCCACTCCATGGGAAGCAAGCCCGAGGAATATTACAGCGTTCCCGCGGCGGTGAATCTGTACACCAACTTCCCGGAAAGCTGGGATGATCTCGCCGTTATCGACACAGATGTCGGTGTGAAAGTCAATCTTGCACGGAAGTCCGGCGAAACATGGCTGGCAGGCGGCATCAGCGTGGACGAGCATATCTTTGCGTACAAGCCGACCTTTCTTGACAGCGACAAGACCTACACCGCGATCGTCTACTGCGAAAAGTCCGGCGAACGTCAGGCTCTGGATATGCGCGTGATGAACAACGTGACCCGTGACACCGCTATTTCCGTCGATGTTCAGCGGGGCGGCGGCTATGTGATCAAGTTTGTTCCCTCCGGTGCGTCCGATCTGAAGTCCGTCACCGCCAATGTGACTGATGTAACCGTGGAAACCTACTATACCATTCCGGTTTCTCTGGCGTACGATCCCGTGAATACCACTTCCGCAGGTGTGATCTGGTCTGTTGCCGATCCCGCCGTCGCATCCGTGGAATTCACCGCAAAAGGTGCGTTCATCAAGGGACTGTCCGGCGGCAAAACCGTTGTCACCGCGGCTTCCATATATGACGCAACCAGGAAAGCCGAAATCAAAGTCACCGTTCTGCCGCCGAAGTA
>JAFUQY010000040.1 GCA_017472105.1 Clostridia bacterium
CCGAGGACGCCGAAATCCGCGAAATCATCCGGCACATCTGCGGCAAGGACGCCACCGACCCGTCCCTCTCCCGCGCTTAGTATAAGAATGAAAACGAAAACGGCGGCGCGGCGTATTATTTCCCGTCCAACAAGACGGCGGCTGACGGTACCGGCTCCGTTTCCGCGAACATTCTCTATCAGGCAACCCAGAAATTCAACATTGCACCCGACGTTTACATCGACCGCATGCCCCGGCGCGAGCTGCTCGGCATGGTGAATTACAGTCTCCCGGATTTCCGCAAGGTCGGCGTTCACAAGCGGCTGGCAAAGAGCTGCTCGATGAACTACCTGCACAAGCGATACGCCGGATGCGACATTTTCTACTTCACCAACACCTCGGGCGACGCGTACAACGGCAGTATCCTGCTGCGAGGACGGCACACTCCGGAAGAGTGGAATCCGTACACCGGAAAGATCCACAAGCTGACCACGGAGCTCGTACGGTTCCGCGGCGAAATCTATACCCGCGTTGACGCAAGCATTGAAGCGTCCTCCTGCACCTTCTTCGTCAGCCCGATCCAGCGCACGCAGAAGGAAATCATCCGCGACTTCACGGACGGCGAGGACATCCCCGAATTCTTCGCGAAAGAGAATTTCTAATCTATAAATTGAGGAGAACCATCCATGTATTCCGAAACCATTTCCGCCACCGCGCAGAAAATCATCGACAACGTGCAGAAGGCAATCTACGGCAAGGAGAGGGAAATCCGCTTCGTCGTGACTGCCATGCTGTGCCGCGGCCACGTGCTTCTGGATGATATCCCGGGCACGGGCAAGACCACGCTCGCAAAAGCCCTTGCAAAATCCATCGCCGCCGACACCAAGCGTATCCAGTTCACGCCCGACCTGCTCCCGTCCGACATCACCGGCGTCAATTTCTTCAATCAGAAAACCATGGATTTCGTGTTCCGTCAGGGTCCCGTGTTCACGAGTATCCTGCTGGCGGATGAAATCAACCGTACCACGCCGAGAACGCAGTCCGCGCTTCTGGAATGTATGGAAGAGCATCAGGCTACCATCGACGGCGTGACCTATCCGCTTGACGACCCGTTCTTCGTCATCGCAACCCAGAACCCGATCGAATCGCAGGGTACATTCCCGCTCCCGGAAGCGCAGATGGACCGTTTCCTCATGAAGCTCTCCCTCGGCTATCCGGCGCATGATGCGGAAAAGAACATCCTGACCCAGTACAACAGCCGCAGTCCCGTTGCGGAGCTTGACGCCGTATGCACCAGAGCCGACGTTGCCGCCGCTGCGGAAATGGTCAGAAGCATCACCGTGAGCGAGCCGATCAAGGATTACATCATCAACATCGCCGACGCCACACGGAACAGCGACAGACTCCGTCTCGGTGTGAGCCCGCGTGCCACTCTCGCACTCATGCGCGCTTCTCAGGCATATGCCGGCATCATGGGACGCGACTACGTTCTCCCGGATGACGTCAAGACCGTCGCAATCCCTGTTCTCTCCCACAGAATCATCACCCGCTCCCAGAACACCATCCGCCTCACCGACACCAACGAACAGGTGATTGAGTACATCATCGACACCGTCAAGGCACCGGTGGAATAATCATAATTAAGAATGCAGAATGCATAGAAAAGCCGTTCATCAATCTGCACCCGCGCCGCAGGCTGTGTTTACCGCAGAAGCTGAGTGTCCCTGACGATAAAGAAAGATCGCTCAACTTTACAGCTGCACGTTGTAAAAAACTCCCGCCCGGCGGAGCCTTGGGTCCAGGCACTCCTGGTCGCCGAATCGAGAGCCCGGCGACAGAGGGTTCTCGCGCCCGCCGCGCAGGCGTACAAAACCAATTGAAATGCGGAGCATTTCCACCTTAATTTATCCGGAATCTCCAAGCCGAATAAAGTTTTATAGTTAACGATAAAAAGAAATACAGAAAGAATAAAGAGTACTGCAATGATTCTGATTGCGCTCATTCTCGCGGCCGTCCTTGTGTTCCTGATCCAGGCGGACTATTACAAAAAGCACGCCTTCGACAATCTGGAATACCGGGTGACCCTCTCCACATCCGAAGTATTCGAAGATGAAGAAATCTTCCTGTACGAGGAAATCACCAACAACAAATTCCTGCCGCTGCCGTTTCTCAAGGTCGACACCGAGCTTCCGGACGGTCTTGCGTTCCACATCCTCGAGGACGACAGAAAAACCGGCACCCGGCGTGACACCTACCCGCGCATCATCCACTCCATCTTCGTCATGAAGGGTCACGAAATGATCCGCAGACGCTGGAGAGTCAAGTGCGACGTGCGCGGAACCTATTACCTCGGAAACGCGACCCTGCTTGCGGACAACATCTTCGGCTCCCAGCACACCGCGCATGTCATCGAAGCCGACCGCGAAACCGCTCCGCAGATCGTCGTGCTCCCGAAGGCGATTGACCTCGCGAAGGAATTCACCTGCTCCCGCTATACCAACGGGGAATTCGTCGTGCAGTCCAGTCTCCTGTCCGATCCGCTTCTCAGAGCCGGCGTGCGCGATTATACCCCCGGCGACCCAATGAACCGCATCAACTGGACGCAGACCGCCGTGCGGAACCATCTCATGGTCAATATCGAGGAGCACACCAACCGGCATCAGTTCAACATCGTCCTCAACATGCAGGCGCGCGACATCGAAAAGCAGATTCCCGGCCCGCCGAGCGCACGTTCCACGGTTGAATTGTGCCTGACCGTCATCGCGTCCATCCTCGACAGCGTGTCCGGCGAAAATGTTCCCGTGCGGATCATCTCGAACACGCCGCCGGAGCTGTACGGTGACGATCTTTCGGGCGCGTTTGACCCGGACGACGAGATCGGATCGAAGATTTTCGTCTCGCCCGAATTCAAGGGCAAGCTGAACATGATTACGGCTCTCCGGTTCCTCGCGCAGATGGAGCTGATGATCTCCACGCCCATCGAGAAAATGCTCGACCACATTCTCGAGAATCCCTATGCCTACACCAGCGGCGGAAACATGGTCTTCGTCTCGTCGTATCTGAGCGAGCGGATGATAAACTTCTGCTACGCACTCAGAAAAATCGGCGTGAACGTGATTTTCTACATCACATCCGCCAGCATCAACGCGTCCATCATCCCGGACGATATCGAAGTCCACTTCAAGACATACATCGAAGAATAAGGAGGCCGCATGAAAACATACGAAACCTTTTTCGAGCGCGTTTTTTCGCTGGTCTCCCTCATTGCCATCTCGATGATGATGGTGCCGCTGTTCATCATGCTCACCGGTCAGCTGTTCCCGGGCGATCCGTGGGTGTGCGTGGTCTTTGCGGTGCTCTCAACCTTCCTCGGCTACGGCATTCAGGCAGTCATGGCAAAATCGGCAGGGAAGCGGCCCTCGCGTGACGGATTCTCCGATGTCGCGGAAGGCACCGTCGGCAGTTTTTCCTTCACCAATGCCGCACCCGCGCTCCTCATCATCGCCGTTTCCGCAGTCGCCGGATTTTTCCTCTTTGACTGGCTCATCCAGCTGCGCTTCAGCTTCGGCAATCTCGTCTATCAGGGCAACGTCATCGCATACACGCCCGTCTACACCATCATGGCGACCCTCGCGTATCTCACCGCAGTCATCGGCGGATGCGTGATCTGGTTCTACCCGATGGAACGGCTGGCGAACGTGTACTTCCTTGTGACCTGCTGCGTCCTCTTTTACGCCGAGCTGTTTTTCTCCACGCTCATGCTCGCACCGCTGTTCTCGGCGGGATTCTCCGTCTTTGCCGATGCCTCGCTGATTATGACCATCGGGCTCCCGTTCCTTGTGTTCACCGTGTGCATGCTCCTGATTTTCAACCAGAGCAATCTCCAGACACGGTACCGCGGTTCGGTGGTGTCCGTGATTACGCCGTCCGCGCGGTTCTACAACATGGGACTTGTGATGGTGATGATGCTGTGCGTCCTTCTGATGACCGTCATCTGCTACATCACCCTCTCCGGCATCTGGCTCATCATCCGCATGATTCTGTTCATCGTCGCGTTCCGCTGGTTCTACGGACGGGGCACGCCGGAAAGCGATAACAAGGTTTACGAATACGTCGACTCGGACGAAGCCGGGCAGATGATGCAGAGAAACGTCATGTCCCCGGAAAACCAGTACCTCATCGCGGTGTTTGCGCTCCTTGCTCTGGCGGCTCTTGCGCTGTACATCGGTGCGAGAACGGGGTATCTGCAAAAGCTCATGGCACGGCTGCGCGAATGGCTCCGGGATCTGCTTGACACCTTCCGCATCGGACGGGACATTTTCCGCGGTGCCGACAGCGGTCTGGAATCGAACGAGATCTACAACTACAAGGACGAAAAGAAGCTGATCCAGAACGCGGCGATCCGGGATTTTCAGGCAATGGCGGCGACGACGGACACCTACAAGCTGTTCATGCTCCGCCTCCAGCGTCTGAAATCCTACGAGGAGCAGCTCTGCTACGCCTATGCGGTTCTCCTGCGGATGTACAAAAAGCTGAACATCAGCCTGCACATCGCCGATACGCCCCGCGAAGTCGAAGGAAAAGTCGTACGCACCCTGCCGGAATCCGAAATCCGCGAAATCACCGCCGATTTTGAACGGATCCGGTACGCGGAAGAAGAGCTCTCCGACAGCGAAGCGGCAACGGTACTCAACCGCATCTGCGGCGTCGTGAAACGATACATGTTCTGATAAAACATGGGTAGGGACCGGCGTCCCCGACGGTCCACACTGAAGCTTAAACTAACGGACCGTCGAGCCACGTTCGAGAAGGTGACCAATCCCTGCATTTAGTCTGGCGTTTGGTTGATTAACGGCTTGATCTGCATAAATCCTCCTTCACTCCGGTATAATGAAGTATCTTTATTGTATCGGAGTGTTTTTATGTGCAGATTTGTTTCCTTATTATTGGTGTTTGTGCTTGTATTTTCCGTTCCGGTTTATGCCGCTGTTGAGGACAATATTCCGTTTGATGTGAATGCGGACTCTGCCGTGCTCATGGATGCGGCGACAGGGACAGTGCTTTATGCGAAGAATGCCGATTCGGCGCTTCCTCCGGCGTCGGTGACAAAAATCATGACGCTGCTTCTCTTCATGGAGGAGGTGGAGCGGGGCAATATCCGGCTGGACGAGGAGATTTCCGTGAGCGAATACGCGGCGTCGATGGGCGGCTCGCAGGTGTATCTTGAGCCCGGTGAGACGATGGCGGCTGAGGAAATGCTCAAGTGCGTGATTATTGCGTCAGCGAACGACGGTGCGGTTGCTCTGGCGGAAAAGGTTGCGGGCAGTGAGGAGGCGTTTGTTGCGCTCATGAACGAGCGTGCGGCAGAACTCGGGATGGACAACACCCATTTCGAAAACGTGACGGGGCTGGATGACGACACGGAAAAGCATCTGACGAGCGCGTACGATATCGCACTGATGTCGCGGGAGCTGATTTCGCATGAGACGATTCTGAAATACTCCTCCATCTGGATGGACACGATCCGGGACGGCGCATTCGGACTGACCAACACCAACCGGCTCATCCGCTTCTACGACGGTGCGACGGGACTGAAAACAGGCTCGACCTCCAAAGCCGGATTCTGCATCAGCGCAACGGCACAGCGGGACGGCATGCATCTGATCGCGGTCATCATGGGCGCACCCACGCGGGATATCCGGAACGAAGCGGCGCGTCAGCTTCTCGACTACGGATTCTCGAAGGTTTCGCTGTACCGTCACGACGGCGGAGATGCGGGCGAAATCCGGGTGACGGGCGGGACTCGGGAGACGGTGCGGTATCAATCGGAGCCGTTTGTTCTGCTTCTGCCGAAAGGGAAGGCGAAGGATGTGCAGATCGAGCTTCTGCCGGATGAATCCGCTCCCGCACCGATTGAAGCCGGGGACAGAGTCGGCACGATCCGGTATCTCTCGGACGGGGAAGTCATCGGAGAGGGCGCACTTACGGCGTCTGAGAGCGTCGGCAGAATCACGTTCGGGACACTTTTTCTGAAAATGCTTGGAATATCTCTGCTGAAAGGATGAAATATTCATAAAAAACCTATTGAAAAAACCGAAAAAATGTAGTATGATATAGACAGCAAAATATTCTTGGTGCGGCATCACGTTAAACTGTAATTCACGGAGGACTTTAAATTATGTCTGTAAAGCTCAATGAAAAATTCCTGAACGGCTTCGTTGCTCCCGAAGAAGTCACGAAGATTTCTCACCTGACCAAGGCTGCGTTTGACGTTGTCAAGAGCGGCAGCGGTGCAGGTTCCGACTTCCTCGGCTGGGTCGATCTGCCCGTCAACTATGATAAGGAAGAATTTGCAAGAATCCAGGCGGCTGCCGAAAAGATCAAGGGCATGTGCGATGTGTTCGTTGTCATCGGCATCGGCGGTTCCTACCTCGGCGCACGCGCTGCCATCGAATTCTGCAAGTCTCCTCTCTACAATAACCTCAAGAAGGATACTCCCGACATCTACTTCGCGGGCAATACCATTTCCTCTTCCGCTCTCGCTGACGTACTCCGTCTCTGCGAAGGCAAAAACGTATGCGTAAACGTCATCTCCAAGTCCGGTACCACCACCGAGCCCGCTGTGACCTTCCGCATTTTCCGTGAACTTCTCGAAAAGAAGTACGGCGAAGAAGGCGCGAGAGAAAGAATCTTCGTTACCACCGACCGTGCACGCGGCAAGCTCAAGGAATTCTCCACCGAAAAGGGCTACGAAACCTTCGTTGTTCCGGATGACATCGGCGGACGCTACTCCGTTCTGACCGCAGTCGGTCTGCTTCCCATCGCGGTTGCGGGCATCGACATTGCGACCATGATGAAGGGTGCGGCTGATGCAAGAGAAGCTTACTCCTGCGCATGCCCCGAATCCAACGACTGCCTCCGTTACGCGGCTCTGCGCAACATCATGTACAACAAGGGCAAGTCCATGGAAATCCTCGTTTCCTACGAACCCGCAGTTCAGATGTTCTGCGAATGGTGGAAGCAGCTCTACGGCGAAAGCGAAGGCAAGGACAACAAGGCACTCTATCCGTCCTCCGTTATCTTCTCCACCGACCTTCACTCCCTCGGTCAGTACATCCAGGAAGGTCAGCGCACCATGTTCGAAACCGTCATCGACTTCAAGAACTCCGTTGACGACGTTGTGATTCCCGATGACCCGAACAACATCGACGGACTCAACTTCCTCTCCGGCAAGGAACTGCACGACGTAAACCGCATGGCGATGACCGGTACGCTCTTCGCTCACAACGACGGCGGCGTTGCCAACATCGTGATCGAAGTGGACGACCGCAACGAATACAACTTCGGTTATCTCGTTTACTTCTTCGAGATGGCATGCGCGGTTTCCGGCTACATGCTCGGCGTGAACCCCTTCGACCAGCCCGGCGTTGAAGCATACAAGAAGAACATGTACGCGCTCCTCGGCAAGCCCGGCTACGAAGACCACAAAGCGGCTCTGGAAGCTCGTATGAATTAAGTCTGACGTGCATCGGTGCGAGCCGCAGATAAGAGAGAATAGTGAACCGGGATGCTCTGAAGCTGTGGGTGAAAGAATACCACCCGGTTCCTGAGAATTTCCCTTGCGGAAAATTCTCCAGAGTCAAACGGTTTATGAAGGAAAAAACACTCCGTGTTTTGATTAATTTAAATGCGCCAGCATTTTTACCTCTTCTTTTCACTCTTCACTCTTCACTTTTCACTTTTCACTAATTTTTAACTATTAGCCAATTTTGGCAGAATGGAGATACA
>JAFUQY010000332.1 GCA_017472105.1 Clostridia bacterium
AGATCGGAATGATGCAGGTGCCGCTTGCGGTTTCGATGGGGTCGCCGATGATGGTGTTGGCGTCGAGCATGGAGCGGATCGACTCAAGGGAAGTCTTGGTGATGTCACCGAGTTTGTTGGTATTGTTCTCAGCCATAATATCCTCCGAGATAGGTGATATGAGTATATGTGAAAATAATTTTGTCCGCTTGGAGTGGGAAACTTATTTTTTGATTTTCGATTTGATATACCACACCAGGGTGTGGAAACCGACCCGCACAATGGAGAAGAGCCGCAGTCTGATGCGGATATCCATCTTATACACGGTTTTTGCGGCGAGAAAATCTGCGCGTACCGCGACGGTGTCGGGCTTGATGGGCTTCATCGCGGTTCCTTTATCCAGAATCTCCAGCAGATAGCTGGTGAGCTGGGCGATGATGCCGTATTTTTTCGCACAGTCCGCGGCATCTTTTCCGGCGACGGTAATGTCGAGCATCCGGATTTCCGTGTGGATGTACGAGGTGAAGCGGGGGAATTCCTCGAGAACGAATTCAATGATCCCGAGAATCGCTTCCAGAGTGAATTTCTTGACGGGCTCGCCGTTTTCTTCCGCCGCCGCTTCTTCTTTGGCGGTTTTTTCGGCTTCCTTGGCGAGCGCTTTCGCCTGTTTCTTCTTTTCGGCTTTTTCCGCCTTTTTCAGGGCACGTGCACGTTCCTTCTGCAATCGTTTCTGATGCTTTTCGTACGTGAAGTCCTCTAAATCGACGGGTTTTTTTGGTTTGGCGGGAGCGATGGTCAGAATGACCGGTCCGAGTCCCGCACGCAGACCGAACGTGTCGGTCATGCGGATATAGATCTTCAACCGCATGGAGAGGATCACGCCGAGAAGAACGACAATACCGAGCAGGATATAGAGAAGAATGCGCAGGATGAGTAAGAGCAGCTGCAAGAGCGTGACCTCCTTTCGCGGTGGATGAATGACAGGGTCATGATGATTCGGATGGATTCGCAGGGTTCGGAGCGATTTCCACGGTTTCGCCGGTGTCGCTTTTCACGAGCACCGAAGGCAGTTCTTCGAGAGAGGAAATACCGAATACGCGGAGGAAATCTTCCGTGGTGCGGTAGAGTGTGGGACGTCCCGGGGTATCGAGACGGCCGCACGGCTCGATCATTTTCTTTTCCACAAGGGTGTTTACGGCGTAGTTCGAATCCACACCGCGGACGGTGTCGACGAACGTACGGGTCGCGGGCTGGTTGTACGCGATGACCGCCAGCACTTCGAGAAGCGACTGTGACAGATTTCCGCCGCGCCGGATGCCGAGTGCGAGCTTGATCTCCTCGCCGTACTGCTCTTTGGTACAGAGCTGACAGGAGTCCGGATAACGGACGAGCAGAATTCCGCGTGGAAAAGCCGCATTATTATAAATGGAAGCGAACTTTTCCACAAGATCCCGGCAGTACTCTTCGGAGATGCCGAGTGCCGCGCCGAGTTTGTCGTAGGTCAGCGGATGTCCGGCGGCGAACAGACAGGCTTCAATGACGGCGAACTGTTCCTCCGTCGTATAAAGCTGTTCTTCCATCCGGAACTGGAGGGTGTTTTGCTGGTTCATGAATGATTTACTCCCATTCCAGCGAGGAGGCACGGATATCGTCCTCGCTTGCGATGAGTGTGATTCTGACATGGGACATCATGTCGGTGATTCCGTCTTCGGGATCGGACAGACCGTCCGTTTCGTCCAGACGGATGATGTGGGACTTCAGCAGTTCGAGGATCCCGATGAATTTTGCGATGAGGGTGGAACGGGATTCGCCGGGAGTGAAGTAGCTGTCGAGGAAGAGGGCGTCGGGCTGTCTGAGCCGGTCGATCAGTCCTCCGATGACGATCTGCAGCGGGATCTGCGGAACGTTGACGATGCGGTCGAACGTTTCTCTGGCGGAATCACCGCCGTTTATCCGGGATTCCGTGAGAACGTGCATCAGAGCGGCACGGAGAAGATCCACATGATGGGGCGCAACGTAGGTCCGGTCGGGCGAAATGTCGTCCTGCTCCTTGACCATACGGGAACCGAATTCCGCAAACCGGTCGGAAAGTTCCGCCGCCGCGAGTTTCGCTTTCTGGTATTCGAGGAGCGCGTTGATGAGAGGCGTACGCGGGTCTTCCGTACTTTCCGGAGCACGCGGAAGGAGCATCCGGCTCTTGATGAGCATCAGCTCGCTTGCCATCGAGAGGAATTCACACGCCAGTTCGATGTTCTGACGGGACGCCTCATTGATGTACGCCATGTATTGTTCGCACAGCAGGTCGATCGGGATGTCCTCGATCTTCATTTTGTGCCGGGTGACGAGGGTCAGGAGCAGTTCCAGGGGACCCTCGAACTGCTCGAATTTGTAATTGATTGTTTCCATGAAGAGACGGTATCAGAGGAAGGGAAGCAGCCCGACGAGGAACCGCATTCCGCCCGACAGAGTGCTGACGAGGAAGGAAAGCGGACGGTCAAGGAAGCCCAGCCAGAGCAGGAGCATCAGCCCGAGCTGGATGTACCGCTCGTACTGCATGATTCCGAAATAATACTTTGCCGGAAGGAAGGTCAGGAAGATCCGGGAACCGTCGAGCGGCGGCACGGGGATCAGGTTGAACATCCCGAGCGAGAGATTCAGAATATGGAAGTACGAGAACAGCGTCAGTGCCGCATACTGCAGATTGTAGGCAAACTGCGACGCTGCGGGATGGCGCACAAAGACCGCAAACAGGATCTCCTGCACGAGAAGTCCGAGAAACGCCATGATGAAGTTGGAGATGGGACCGGCGGCTGCGGTGAGCGCGGTATCGCGCCGCGGCTTTTTGAAATACCGCGTATTGATCGGTACCGGCCGCGCCCAGCCGAAGTGGAACAGGATCATGCAGATTGTTCCGAAGAGGTCGAGGTGCTTCAGCGGGTTGAGCGTCAGACGTCCCATGTTGCGCGCGGTCGGGTCGCCGAGACGGTATGCCATGTAGCCATGGGAGACTTCATGGATCGTCAGGGCGAACAGGACGCAGGGAACCACAAAAAGCAGTTCGATTAATTTGTCAGTGAGAGAGCCAAGCAAGATGTTTCTCCTGTAATGTTCGTTTTGCAGGTTTCTTACAGGTCGAGAGCCACGAGGTCTTCGTAGGTTTCGCGGCGTACAGCCAGTTTTGCACGGCCGCCCGCGATTTCAACGATCGGCGGACGGGGCAGGCGGTTGTAGTTCGACGCCATCGAATGGTTGTACGCGCCGGTGACGAGAACGGCGATGAGATCACCGCGTTCCGGCTTCGCGAGCCTGATGCCTTCCGCGAGAAGGTCGCCGCTTTCGCAGCAGCGTCCGGCTACGGTGCATTCGAAGTCCGCGGGAGCGTTCGCCTTGACTGCGTTCAGAATGGTGTACGCCGACTGGTAAAGCGCATAGCGCGGATTGTCGGGCATACCGCCGTCAACGGAAACGTAATTGCGGAAACCGGTCACGGTCTTGACGGAACCGCAGGTGTACAGGGTCG
>JAFUQY010000333.1 GCA_017472105.1 Clostridia bacterium
ACCCGGTTCGTATGTATCTCAAGGACATCGGGAAAATTCCGCTGCTCGATCCCGACCGGGAAGCGTATCTCGCCGAAAAGATCGCGGAAGGCGATGAAGCCGCAAAGAACGAACTGGTGGAAGCCAACCTCCGTCTCGTTGTCAGCATCGCCAAGAAGTACGTCGGCAAGGGAATGTACTTCCTCGACCTCATTCAGGAAGGCAACCTCGGTCTCATCAAGGCTGTTGAAAAGTTCGACCACACCAAGGGCTACAAGTTCTCCACCTACGCAACCTGGTGGATCCGTCAGGCGATCACCCGTGCCATCGCGGATCAGGCGAGAACCATCCGTATTCCCGTTCACATGGTCGAAACCATTCACCGCGTTTCCCGCACCTCCCGTCAGCTCCTTCAGGAATTCGGCCGCGAACCCACCATTGACGAAATCGCGGAAAAGCTCGGCATGAGCGCGGACAAGGTCCGTGAAATCATGAAGGCGGCGCAGGATCCGGTATCCCTCGAAACCCCGATCGGCGAAGAAGACGACAGCCATCTCGGCGACTTCATCCCCGACGATTCCTCTCCGACTCCCGCGGAAGCCGTTTCCTATCAGCTCCTCCGCGAACAGCTCAACAAGGTGCTCCACACCCTCACGCCCCGTGAGGAAATGGTCATCAAGCTCCGTTTCGGTCTCGAGGACGGCAGAACCCGCACCCTCGAAGAAGTCGGCCGCGAATTCAACATCACCCGTGAACGTATCCGCCAGATCGAAGCAAAGGCACTCCGCAAGCTCCGTCACCAGAGCCGTTCGAAGATTCTCAAGGGCTTCCTCAACGACATGACCTGACGGAAAACAGGTGAAAACGGATGAATAACGAAAGAAATACCGCGCTTGCCGAAGATATTGTGTTTGAATCCGAACTGATCCCGACGTACGGCGACATGGAGATGATGCTCACGCAGGACGGCGTCACGCTGAACCGTCACGCGAAGAATTATCTCGCCGAGATCGCGTCGCTGCCCGCGTTTGACGCGGATGCGGCGGAAAAGTCCGCCGGACGTGTTCTGGCAGGCGACGAAGCGGCGAAATCGGACCTGATCGAAGGGACGATGCGTCTTGTCGTATGTGCCGCAAAGCGGTTTGTCGGACGCGGCGTGACCTTCCTCGATCTTCTGCAGGAAGGAAGCCTCGGTCTTGTCGGAGCCGTCGAGGACTACACGGCGGAGGACGGCGATTTCCGTATCTATGCGGCGGGTGCAGTCCTGGAAGCGCTTGAGTATGCCGTCGAGGATGCGGAGGATTCCGGAAAGATCCCGGATCACCTCACCGAACTGCTGCACACCATCTCCCGCAGCGATATGGTGCTGGAGGAACAGCTCGGCAGGGAAGCGACGCCCGAGGAGATTGCGGCGGACACCGGTCTTGCTCTGGACGAAGTCACCTCCGTGATGGAAATCATGGAAGACATCGCGGCACAGGACAACGGAGAGGAAGCTGCGGAAGATTCCGCGGAGGAAACCGTCTCTGCCGCAGAGGAGTCCCGGCCGCACTACAATCCGGGCAGACATACGAACAGCTGAAAAAATAGATTATTTGACTATTTTCAGGCGGATTCAATTGTTGCAAACATACAAGAAAAAAGTTATATTGCATAAAAATCACATGGATTAATTGGGATAGATGCACATAAAAACGTCCGTCCAAAAAATCAAACAGAGCGAAAAAAGCGTTTTTTCGGTATCGGTTCCATTAAAAAACGCTTGACATATTGAAGATTTTCGTGTACAATAATGTAAGAATTTTATGGGCAATTTTTTTGGCAGAGAGACCCAAAGAATTGATGAGGAGGATTCCCTAATGAATAAAAAGCTCACAACCCTGCTGCTTGCCATGATGCTCGCTCTCGGTTCCTTCACCGGATGTTCATCGGAA
>JAFUQY010000334.1 GCA_017472105.1 Clostridia bacterium
CGCGATCCCTTCTGCCGCAGACCGTTCCCGTGGCATGACATCAACGAGGAACTGCTCACATTCTACCGCAAAATCGGCGGCATGCGCAAGAATCACGCACTGTTCCGCGACGGTCTCTTCCGGATCCTCTCGCTGACGGACGAGCATTTCGTCTACATCCGTTATCCCGAAGGAGAAGAGGGCGAAAAAATTATTGTTGCGGCCGCACGTAAGGGTTCCCTGAACCTGCGTCTCCCGCGTCACACAACCGATTCGGCAACCAGACGGTTTGTCAGCCGCACCTGCCGGATCGAGGAAAACGACGTCCGTTACTTTTCATGCCCCGCATGGATCAGCGTGACTGCGTCCTCACTTGGTCTGTAATGCAAAAATAAATCCCGTTAACCATGGCTTGAACCGTGGCTGACGGGATTGTTTTGTTTATACAGAAAAATGGATTGAATTTTATGAATCACGCTGAAATTTCAGTGCAAGTCCGACAAGATTGTACGCTGACTTTTCGACGAGTTCACCGGTTCTTTCGACGGACTCCTCAAGGGAAATCGGACCGTCGGCAATGGCGAAAACGGCGTCGATTCCGCAGGCATAAAGCCCGGGGCCGGCTTCATTCTTTCCGCAGAGACACACGACGGGCTTACCGCAAGAGTGCTTCGCAACGGTCATCGGCAGTTTTCCGGTCTCGGTCTGCGCATCGGTTTTGCCTTCGCCTGTGATGATGAGATCCGCGGTACGTGCGGCTTCGCTAAATCCGATCGTGTCAAGAACGAAATCCGCGCCGGGTGTGAGCAGACCGCCGATCAGGGATAAACCGTATCCGAGTCCGCCTGCCGCACCAGCTCCGGGACGCATGGACACAGCATCGGATGCATAATTATCACAAACGGATGCATAAGACGCCATCGCGTTTTCCAGCGCAGGCAGCATTTCTTCCGATGCACCTTTCTGCCGCGAGAACATGCGGACAGCCCCGGTCTCACCGGTCAGTGCAACCGCGGCGTCATACAGAAGCGTCAGCTTTACGCCGGAGAGAAGACGGACTGCAGGCGAGAGATCGCAGGAGCGAACCCGACCGAGCGAAGAGGTTATGCCGTCGAGCGTTGCCCCATTCTCATCCGTGAAAACGGCGCCGAGTGCAGTCAGAGCACCCATGCCGCCGTCACTGGTACCGCTTCCGCCGAGACCGACGATGATTTCGCCGCATCCGAGGGATACCGCGTACCGGATCATCTCGCCTACGCCGTATGTAGTGGAGTTCATGATATCGAGTCCGTGCTCCTTCGCAAACCGGATTCCGGAAGCGGCCGCCATATCGAAGATCGCAGTCTTCACACCGCCAATCTCAACCGTTCCGAACGACGCGGAAATCATGCTCATATGGGTATCGTGAACGGGAATTTCGTGCATTTCGGCATGCAGAGACTGGCAGAGAGCCTCCGCTGTCCCTTCACCGCCGTCACCGACCGCAAATACAGTCACTTCCGCATCGGGAAAACGGCTGTGTACACCGCGGCGGACAGCTTCACCGGCTTCGAGGGACGACAGGGAACCCTTGAACGAGTCCAGCGCGGCGAGGATGTCAAGCGTTTTCTTCATCGGGCTTGAAATGGCAGGGCGAACGGTAGAATTTCTTCAGATCGATCAGCCACTCGCCGTCATGCTTGCGGAATCCGAGAGAATGGATGAACTCCTCGGACGCGGCACCGTCTTTTACTGCGATGAACGGGATCCCGGCGCGGTAGATGAAGTTCATGACCGTGCGCACCATGATGATAACCGCTTCATCCTTTTCGCATGCCGCAGGATAAGCGATGGACTGGATGACGGATTTTTCGGGGGTATAGGTGAACTGGCACATGCCGATGAGCGAGGTGATGGTGGTGTTGTCCTCGGCAAGCTCGCCGGCGAAAAATGCATACGTATCGGAAAAATATTCACAGTATAAAACGTCCGCAATCTGAGCCTGAAGCTCGCGGGAACGGACGGGCTGAACCTGAAACATAAGTACCTCTAAATTTTCTTGAGAAATTCGACTTCATCCTCGGTCAGGTGACGCCATTTTCCGGGTGCGAGACCGTCGAGGGTGATGGAGCCGATGGAGATGCGGGTCAGACGGGACAGCTTGAGACCGTGATGCGCGCAGATGTTGCGGATTTCGCGGTTTCTGCCCTCGTAAAGCGTGATTTCGACGATCGTGCCGTCCGCTTCACCGATCTTGCGGTGTTCGATGAACTTCACGTCAAACGGACGGAGCATGTACCCGTCGAGCTCAAAGGGAACCGCCAGCGCCGTCAGATCCGCATCGGTCAGATGGGTCGTGATGTACGCGCGGTAAACCTTCGGAACGCTGTGGGAAGGATGCGTGATGCGGTTTGTCAGCTCACCGTCGTCGGTACAGAGCAGGAGTCCGTCGGAATAAAGGTCGAGTCTGCCGACAGGATACACGCGCGTGCCGACGTTTTTTATCAGATCCGCGACGGTATTGCGGCCCTGTTCGTCGGACATCGTCGTGACGTACCCGGAGGGCTTGTTGAGAATGATGTAAGTGCGGCGGGAGTTGGCATTTCTGCGCACTTCCTTGCCGCGGAAAACAACGGTGTCGCAGTCCGGGTCGATCTTGTCGCCGAGATTTGCGGTCACACCGTTGACGGTTATACTGCCGGAGAGGATTTCAGCTTCTGCGGCGCGTCTGGAGAGAACACCGCATTCGCTGAGATATTTCTGGAGTCTGATTTTTTCCATAAATCACCGGAATAAGTCAAGAATTTTGTCACCGACGGAGCGGTTATCGCCGGGTTCTGCCACGGCTTCGCATGCGTAAAGCGGAATTTCACCGATCCCGCGCCCGTCTGCATAGAAAATCACACGACCGACTGCTTGTCCTTCCTCAACGGGCGGCATGAGCATCCGGTCGGCTTCGACGATGTGCGTGATTTCAAGCCCCGGCTCGCGGACGAAGGAGAGTCCGTCACGGTTGCATGCGGTTACAACGCCGTCGCGTGCGGTGGGGCAGGGAAGCTGAACGGTGAATTCGCCCGGTTCCGCAAGGGTATATCGGGTGCGTGACGCGAATCCGAGCTCGTGCAGGGCAAGATGGTCGTTCCAGTCGTCGGGTGCCTTCAGCGTCACTGCGATCACGGTCACGCCGTCACGGACTGCCGCGGAAACAAGACACCGTCCGCTCTTTTTGGTGAAGCCGGTTTTCACGCCGAACACGTCATCGGAGAGCCGGAGGAGCTTGTTGTGATTCGACAGAACACGCGAAACTTCCTCTCCGTCGCTGTGAAGGACGGAAATCGTGCGGCTTTTTGCGGATACAATCTGCGCGAACGTTTCGTTTTCCAAAGCATGAGCCGCAAGACGCGCGAGATCGGACGCCGTGGTGTAGTGATTTTCGTTGTCAAGCCCGTGCGGATTGGTGAAATGCGTGTCGGAAAGCCCGAGGGATGCCGCAGTTTCGTTCATGCAGTCCGCGAAATCGTCGATGCTGCCGGAGACTTCGTAAGCAATGGCAGCCGCCGCGTCGTTCGCGCTTTCGAGCATCAGAGCGTACAGGAGCGCCTCCATCGTGAGCTGATCGCCGGGCTGAAGATAGACACTGGAGCCTTCGACGCCGCATGCGGACGGATTTACCGTAACCGTACGGCTGAGATCACCGGATTCAATGGCGCAGAGTGCCGTCATGATCTTGGTGGTGCTCGCCATGGACATGCGCTCGTGGGCGTTTTTTTCGTATAGTACGTCCCCGCACGACTGCTCGATGAGGATGGCGGAATGTGCGGAAACATCGTCCAGTGCGGATGCGGCCGAATGCGCGAGAACGCACAGAACCGCCGTCGCGGACAGGATTTTTCTGAAAATTTTCATAACAACTCCCGCGTGTGAACATTTTACGGATTATTTTCCGTGTGTAGTGTTCCCGCGCGGTGGAGTTTGATGCTATGAAATCTGAGGGATGCCTGTCAAAATGTCACTCAGATGTTGTTTTCTTCGTTTTTCTTGGTGAAAACACCCTTGATGCGTTCGATCAGATCGGGAGACCGTTCAAGGAATCCGACAACTTGAGAAACGGTGTCAACGGGAGTGGATGCAGCAGGAGCGGGAGCCGCACTGCCGGTGGGAGCGTTGATGTTGAGGATGTTCACATTGCCGTCAGCGGAAACCACGAGGAACGCAACGGGAGTCATGGAAAGACCGGTACCGCCGCCGCCGCCGAAGTTGTTGTTGATCGGCTTTCCCTGGGAAGTGGGCGCGTCCTTCTTCGCGTAGTCAACACCGCCGGATGCGTAGCCGACGGAAATTTTGGAAATGGGAATGATGGTGGTGCCGCTTGCCGTTTCGATGGGATCGCCGATGATGGTGTTCGCATCGAGCATGGAGCGGATGGAATCCAGCGAGGTTTTGGTAATGTCGCCGAGTTTGTTGGTGTTTTCTGCCATATTGACCTCCGATAGCGTATGGATCTGTATCTTGAATTTGTTATTGTTGACGAATTATTTGACAGTCATGGCTTTGGACTGTCTGATTTTTGCTTTGATGAACCACACCAGCGCATGCCAGCCGATGCGGATGATGGAGAAGAGCCGCAGACGGAACCGGAAATCCACGCGGATTCTGATCTTGTCTGCGAGGAAGTCCGAATTGAGATCAATCGTGTTCGGTCTCAGCGCATGCATGGACGTCTTTGCGTCGAGAAATTCGAGGAAGCAAGGGAGCACCGCGCAGAGCATGCCGTAGGTTTTCGCGATTTTTTCGGGATCCTTGCCGCCGACGGTGACGGAAAGCATCCGCACATCGGTTTTCATGTAGGAAGCAAATCTGCCAAGCTCGGTCACGGCAAATTCGATGATCTCGAGGATGGTGAAGAGCTTGACTTCATCGGGTGCGTTTTCGACTTCTTCAAGAGCCGCTTTTGCCTCCTCAGCCTTCGCCGCGAGCTTGTCCTGACGCTTCTTTTCCGCTTTTTCCGCCTCTTTCTGCTTCTTTTTTTCTTCGGCGAGACGATCCTTTGCAAGCCGTTTCTGATGCTTTTCGTAGGTGTAGTCCCGCAGATCAACGGGTTTTGGCGGTTTCTTCGGCGCGAGCTTCAGCACAATCGGACCGAGACCCGCACGGAGATGAAGCTCGTCGTCCAGTCTGAGGTAAACCTTGATATGGAAGGACAGAATCAGACCGAGCAGCAGGAAAATTCCCGCAAGGATATACAAAAGAATTTTAAATACGATCATGCCGTCCCTCCTTTACTGAAAATCTGTAATCTGATGATGCGGTTATTCTTCATTGATCGGTGTGTCCGATACCTGCACATCGGGAGATGCGTCGGACGCTGTGATTTCGATGGGTTCGCCGGAATCGCTCCGGACTTTGACCGTGGGAAGTTCGCCGAGCTCGGACAGACCGAAGACTCTGAGAAAATCCGTTGTGGTGCGGTAGAGTGCGGGTCGACCGGGTGCATCCAGCCGTCCGCAGGATTCGATGAGGCTTTTTTCCAGCAGTGCGTTCATGGCATAGCCGGAATCCACGCCGCGCACCGTGTCCACGTAGGATCGGGTGACGGGCTGATTGTACGCGATGACGGCGAGAACCTCCAGCAGGGACTGGGACAGCTTGCCGCCGCGCCGGATTCCGAGTGCTTCCTTGATCTCCAGACCGTAGAGCTCCTTCGTGCAGAGCTGGCAGGAGTCGGGAAACCGCACCAGCATCACACCGCGCGGGAAGGCGTCGTCGCTGTTGTAGATCACCGAGAGCTTTTCCACAACGTCCGCGCATTCGGCGGGAGAGATGTGAAGAACCTCGGCAAGCCGGGAATATGTCAGCGGATGACCGGCGGCGAACAGGCATGCTTCAATGATGGCAAACTGCTCGTCGAGTGTATAGGATACCTCCGGGCGGTCATCCGGAGTCGGATTCTGTTTTGTCGTGTCCATGTTAACTTCTTTGTCGTGTATTTTTGCCGGATTTTTCAGCTCCGCGCATTATGCGTAGGAATCCAGCGATGCCGCTTTGATGTCCTCGTCCGTGCCGATCAGGGTGATTTTCGCATGGCAGTGAATCGCCGTGATGCCGTCCACGGATTCGTCCGTCTCTTCGACGACAACGATGTGGGACTTAATCAGCTCGAGGATCGAGAGGAATTTTGCCACCATTTCCGGCTTGCTCTCCGACGCACGGAAGTAGCTGTCCAGATACAGGACGCCGCTGCGCAGGGTGGAGATGAGCGCGGTCATGACCGTCTCAACCGGGATTCTGGGCGCGTTGACGATGCCCTCGAACTCACTGCGTATGGTCTTTTCGGTGAGCCGGGTTTCCGTCAGCACATGAGCAAGCGCGGCGCGGAGCAGCTCAACCGAATGATTGGCAACGTAGGTTCTGTCGGGCGTGATGTCATCCTGCTCCTTGACCATGCGGCTGCCGTATTCGGCGAAGAGATCGGACAGTTCGGCAGCAGCCAGCTTGGCACGCTGATATTCCATCATGGCGTCGATGAGGGGCTTTCTGGGGTCCTCGTCCTTCACCGGGTCACGCGGCAGGAGCATCCGGCTTTTAATCAGCATCAGCTCGCTCGCCATGTACGCAAATTCACATGCAAGCTCCACATTCCGCAGAGCCGCTTCGTTCATGTACGCCATGTACTGCTCGCACAGAAGGTCGATCGGGATGTCGTCGATATTCAGTTTATGCTTGGATACGAGGGTCAGGAGAAGCTCCAGAGGCCCCTCGAACACCTCGAATTTGTAATTGATGTTATCCATTTTGTCCTATGAACGGTTACAGGAAGGGAAGGAAGGAAACCACCCTGAACATGCCGGAGGAAAGCCACGATACTGCCGCGGACAGGGGTCTGGAAAGCAGTCCGAGATACAGCAGAATCATGAGTCCGATCTGGATGTACCGTTCGTATTTCATGATGCCGAAGTAGTACTTGGCGGGCAGGAACGTGAGGAAAATCCTGGAGCCGTCAAGGGGCGGTACGGGGATGAGATTGAACACCCCGAGGGAGAGATTGAGAATGTGGAAATACTGCAAAAGCTGTAATGCCGCAACCTGAAGATACGCGAGGAAATTCGACGGTGCGGGATTGTTTGCGAAGATTGTGTACAGAATCGCATACAGCAGGGCGCCGATGAACGCCATGATGAAATTGGACACCGGACCCGCAGCTGCGGTCAGAGCCATGTCACGGCGCGGCTTTCTGAAGTACCGGCTGTTGATAGGAACGGGTCTCGCCCAGCCGAAGTGGAAGAAAATCATGCAGATGGTGCCGATGGGATCCAGATGCTTCAGCGGGTTGAGGGTCAGCCGTCCGAGATTGCGTGCGGTGGGATCGCCGAGCCGGAACGCCATATACCCGTGCGCAACCTCATGCACCGTCAGCGCGATGAGGACGCAGGGAATGACGAACAGAAGCTCAATGATCTGATCGGAAATGTTAGCGAGCAACTTTGTGCCTCCAAGTGGTTCTGTGTGGGTTTACAGACTGCATGCTTCGTTGATCTGCCGCCATAAGAGGTCACGTCCGAGGTGGGTCTTGGAGGAATAATGGATCACGGGAAGATCACAGGTAAGCTCATCCTCCGCCATGATCCTGTCAAATTCCTTCTTTTCGGTGGCGTTGAGCTTGTCATACTTGGTTGCCACGATGATGTGGGGCAGATCCGCTTCTCTGAGGTAGTAGAGCATGTCGTAGTCGTCTTCCGTGGGACCGATGCGGCTGTCAACCAGCTGGCACACCAGTCTCAGGGAGTCGATGTTTTTGTTGTTGGTAAAATATCCGTCGGTCAGCGCGGACCAGACTTTCTTGTCTTCCAGTGTGCGCTTTGCATAACCGTAGCCGGGCAGGTCGACGAGATAGAGCTTTTTGTCAATGTCGTAGAAGTTGATGGTGATGGTCTTGCCGGGCTCACCGCTGACACGTGCAAGGCTTTTTCTGCCGAGCAGGGAGTTAATCAGCGAGCTTTTGCCGACGTTGGAACGGCCGGAAAACGCAATCTGCGGGATTCTGTCGGAGGGAATCTGCTTCGGATGCCCTGCGGAGATTTTCAGGTTTACGTTGTTTAAGTTCAGTTTCATGTCACACCTGCGTTATACGGTACCGTAGATCCGTTCGTTCTGGGGCGGAATCACCACGGTCGGGTTCTGTTCGGCTTCCGCTTCGGTTTTTGCCGGGATCACGGTGATGGTTTCGTCACTGCGCTTCACGAGGGCGTTGGTCAGAACATCGTCCAGCGTTTCGCAGGGAATGAAGGTCATCTCGGCGGAAACGGTCGGATCCAGCTCGGGAATATCGCGCATGTTGTCCTTCGGAATGAGGAGCGTGCGGATGCCCATGGTGTAAACGGCGGTGGATTTTTCGCGCAGACCGCCGATGGCGAGCACACGACCGGTCAGGGTAATTTCACCCGTCATGGCAACATCGTGACGCACCGGAATGCCGGAGAGCGCACTGACGAGGGAGGTCGTCATGGTAACACCCGCGCTCGGGCCGTCCTTGGGAACCGCGCCTTCGGGAACGTGGATGTGAATATCCTTGGTCTTGTAGAAGTCGGCGGGAATTCCGAACTGTGCCGCATGTGCACGGATGTATGTAACCGCGATGTGTGCGGATTCCTTCATCACGTCGCCAAGCGTACCGGTCAGCTCGATCTTGCCGGTGCCGTCCACGGGAAGAACTTCAACCTTGAGCATGTCGCCGCCCACTTCCGTGTAAGCCAGACCGTTGGTAACACCCACGAGGTCGCGCTTGTCAACGGCGTCGTCAATGATCTTGCGGGGACCGAGGTACTTTTCCAGCTCATCCGGGGCGATGGTGAGGTTCTTGCGTTCCTCTTCCACGATCACCTTCGCACCCTTGCGGCACAGCGCACCGATTTCCCGCTCGAGATTGCGGACGCCGGATTCCCGTGTGTAGCCTGCGATCAGCTCGCGGAGGGTGTCGTCGGAGATTTTCAGCGTACGGCGGTTGAGACCGTGGCGCTTGAGCTGCTTGGGAAGGAGATGGTTCTTCGCAATCGCCAGCTTTTCGGCGGGAGTGTACGTGTTCAGCTCGATCACTTCCATACGGTCGAGCAGGGGACGCGGTACGGTATCGAGGGTATTCGCGGTGCAGATGAACATGCACTCGGAAAGATCCACGGGAAGCTCGATGTAGTGGTCGCGGAAGGACTTGTTCTGTTCACCGTCGAGGACTTCGAGCAGTGCGGATGCCGGGTCGCCGTGAACGTCGGAGCACATCTTGTCAACTTCGTCCAGAAGCATCACCGGATTGAGGGATCCCGCCTGAATCAGACCGTTGATGATCCGTCCGGGCATGGAGCCGACGTAGGTCTTTCTGTGACCGCGGATATCGCTTTCGTCACGGATACCGCCGAGGGAAACGCGGACGTACTTGCGCTTCATCGAGCGTGCGATGGAGGAGGCAAGGGAAGTCTTACCGACACCGGGCGGGCCGACGAAGCAGATGATCTGGTTTTTCAGCTCGGGATTCAGCTGTTTGACCGCGAGGTATTCGACAATGCGTTCCTTGATCTTTTTCAGACCGTCGTGGTCGGCGTCAAGGATCCGGCGTGCGGCGTCAATGTCGACTCTGTCCTTGGTTTTCTTGTTCCACGGAATGTCGAGACAGGTTTCAAGATAAGTACGGATGACTGCCGCGTCAGGGGAACCGGGCTGTGCCTTTTCGAGACGGTAGATTTCCTTCTCGAGCTTTTCACGCACTTCGTCGTCGAGCTTGAGGGAGTCCATCTTCTTGCGGAATTTGTCGGAATCCTCGTCCATGCCGAGCTCGGTTTCGATCGCCTTGAGCTGTTCGCGGAGGTAGTAATCGCGCTGGTTTTC
>JAFUQY010000335.1 GCA_017472105.1 Clostridia bacterium
GTTCTCACTGACGTTCCGGAGGACTGCGGCTACTTCCACGCCCAGTTCCGCCGCTCCAATCCGCTGAAATACATGGACGTTCACACCATCCTCGACGGCGCGTCGGGCAGGGGTACGTTCTGCGGCTGCTCCATGCTCTGGGGTGTCAACAACAACGGCTGGTGGGGCGAGGGTGAAATCAAGTTCTACATGGACGGCGATACCGACTTCCCGACCATCTGCGGCACCGGCACCGAGGACTATTTCTGCGGCGCGTACAACTTCGATGTCAACAAGAGCTACGAACGGTTCTCGACTCCCTATTCCGGCATGATTCCGCACTCTCCGGACGGTCTTTACAAGGCTCAGCAGCGGTTCCAACTTTACAGATGGCACGTTGCAGATCCGATTCGCTTTGCGGAAAATCTGCGCGTCACCATTCAGGCGCTCGGCTGGCGTTCCGGCGGACGGTATCTGCCCCTTCAGGACGACATCGCATCCGTGGCATACTGGTATCAGGAAAAGCCCATCGAAAAACAGCCGGAGCTCCCGGACCGAAACGATCTCGAAATCATCTGACAACACAAAAAACTGCTGTACTGCGGGAAAAATCTCCTGCGGTCAGCAGTTTTCTTCATTTTGTATAATATATCAGCCGAGGGATTCCACGTGGCGCTTGAGTGCCTCAAAGGAAGTATCGCTGATATTGTGCTCCAGCTTGCACGCATCCTCCGCCGCCGTTTCTTCATCCACGCCGAGCTTGATGAGAAGCTGAGTAAAAACGGTGTGCCGTTCGTAAATTTTCTGTGCAATGCTCTTTCCCGCGTCGGTCAGGGTGATGAAGCCGTCGTGGTCCACGGTGATGTAGCCGCCTTCTTTCAAAAGTCCAACCGCGCGGCTGACGCTGGGCTTGGAGAATCCCATATATTCGCACACGTCAATGGAACGTACCGCGTTCATTCTGCCCGTCAGTACGTAGATCGATTCGAGGTACATTTCCCCGGATTCCTGTAATGCCATTCGTTCCTCCGATTCATTTGTTCACTCTTTATATTATACCACAAAACCCGATGGAATTCAATGGGAAACGCAAAGTTTACCTCTGCTTAACATATCATAAAATTCCCGCACCGTTTTTTCCCGTCAGCACTTGATTTTTCCCTGCACGGCGGGTATAATCTGAGGTAACAAAACAATTAATTCACCGGAGGACTGTTTTATGACAACCACTACTCAGGACGCAAGCCGGCTCTGTGAAGTGTACAAGGGACGCCTGCCTTATCACGGAGAGATGCACGATCACGCGGCAACCGGCGGAACCAGCGACGGCAAACGCCCGCTTTCCCACTGGATCGGCGCCATGGAAGCGCTGGGCATGGATTTTGCCGCCATTCTCGATCACCGTCAGGTGCGCCACATGTACGAACCGGAATGGGAGGACGGCCTGTTCCTCTGCGGCTCCGAACCCGGCACGGGCATCATCCGCGACGGCAAAGTCGACAGCATGCACTACAATCTTCTCACGCCGTCCGCTGCCGCTCTGGAAGAACTGCTCGCAGAATTCCCGGAATACGAGTTCACCGGCGGACGTGAGGGGCATTTCAAGTATCCGCGGTTCACACCGGAGCGGTTCGGTGAGCTGATTGATTCGCTCAAGGCAAAGGGCGGGTTCTTCGTGCATCCCCATCCGACGTCCCTGATCCGCTCGGACAATCCGCTCGACTACTGGTTCCGGGATGAAACCGCGATTGAGGTATTCTACATCAACATGGACAGCGCGGAAACCCACGGGAACTACAAGGTCTGGACGGGACTGCTTGCTCTCGGCAGACGTGTCTGGGCAATTGCCGGCGGCGACGGTCACGCATGCTGTTCCGATGAGGCACTGACCACAATCTACGCAAAAGAGCGCACCAATGCCGCCATTCTCGACAGTCTCCGCGCCGGGGATTTCACCTGCGGTCCCGTCGGCATCCGGATGTGCGTGAACGATACCGCAATGGGCGGCATGTGCAGCTTCTCCGAGGTACGGCTCGACGGTAACTACACCCGACACAATCCCGCGCCGACGAGTGCCCGTCTCGTTCTTTCCGTCGGGGATTTCCACAGCAGCATTGCCGACACGACGCACACCTACCGCGTTGATCTCATTGACGACGAGGGTGTGGTGTTCTCGAGACCCGTCACCTGCACCGAGCCCGCATTTTTCGCGATGAACGTGAACAAGAACCGGAAATTCTACCACGCCGAGGTCTGGGATGAGACGATAAATCTCCGCATCGCCATCGGCAACCCGATCTGGAACAGTGATCTCTGCACAAATCTCGGCGAATAAACGAAAGGAAACGACACATGGCTGAACTCTGGGACATTTACGACCGTGAGCGGAATCTCACCGGACGCACCGTCGAGCGCGGACAGCCGATGGCACCGGACGAATACCACCTCGTGGTGCACGTCTGGATCCAAAACAGCCGCGGCGAATGGCTTCTCTCACAGCGCACGCCGAACAAGACCTTTCCCTTGAAATGGGAACCGACGGGCGGATCGGTCACAGCGGGTGAAGATTCGCTGACGGGTGCCCTGCGTGAGACGGAAGAGGAGCTGGGACTGACGCTCAATCCCGACGACGCCGTTCTCTTCACCTCCTTCCGCCGCGATCAGCCGAGATGGAAGTGCTCGGGATTCGTGGATGTATGGGTCTTTCCGTGGGACGGTGAGATCGGCGAGGTCACGTACCAGGCATGCGAAACCTGCGGTGCAATGTGGGCGGACAACCGGAAAATCTGGCAGCTCATCTACGACGGAGAGTTTGTCAAGCTCGACAGCTTCCCGTACATCCACCGCCTGATCGACGACGAGACCGGCAACTGAAATTTTTCCGGGAAATTTTCGAAAATCTGAAACAAAATGCCTCCGTGAAACGTCTAAGTGAGTAAAGAACAGATTACAGGAGGTATATTATTATGAAAGCACTTCTCTGGCTGAGCATTCTTGCGGCTGCTGCGTCGTACAATCTCGGCATCGGCGTCCCGATTGAAAAGGAGGAACCCGTGATTCCCGCTCTCCCGCCGGTTGTGGAGACGGAAACGGAGGTCATCCCCGAAGAAATCCCCGCGCCGACCGCAGAACAGCTCTACACCGAATTTTACACGACTCACTTTGCGTCCGTGGATCCCGAAACCGCCTGGGACAATGCCGCGTACTTCATCGCCCTGCCCGACCTCGATTTCAACGGAATCCCGGAGCTGGTCGTGGAAAAAGCGGGAGCATCTGCGGCAGGCTGGATTGAAATCTACACCATTGAGGACAGCGAAGTCCGCGCGTTCACGGTGAGCAGACTGGATGTTCCCGCCGCGAAAAACGCCGTGGAGTTCGGCATCGAAGGCGATCTTGCCTCGAGCATCAACATCCACGAGGACGGGGACGGGTATGCCATGTACGCCGAATCCCGCAACGGTGCCCTCAATTTCATGCGTTCCTCGTGGCTGAAGTTCACCTCCGCCGACGGTGCGCTTGCGTGTGAAATCATCTCCTCCTACCGCGCGGACGTCACGGACTGGTCGGACTACGCCTTTGACACAGCGGTATGGAACGGAATCGAATACACCTACGACGAATTCGAGCCGCTGTACCGCGAATGGCTCACGGACTATTTCCAGGCGCATCCCATCACCGACGCCTCGTACATGGACAACCTCCGCACACACGAAATCGGCAGCACCGACGAAGCATACGCGCTTATTTCGGAAATCTGCGGTTAACCCACGGACTCACAGTTACGGCTGTGGGTCTTTTTTTGACACAATCCGCCGTTCCCCTTGAAACATCCGGTAAAATATGGTATAATATCCGCAAACAAACATGCAACGGGAGAAATTAACTATGAAGCACTCCGACATTCTGAAAAAACTGCTGATTCCCGCACTCATACTTCTGACGCTTTCCCTCTCCATAAGTGTATCCGCCGCGGAGCATGCATCCGGCACCTGCGGTGAAAACCTCACATGGACACTCTCCGCCGACGGGGTTATGACCATCTCCGGTACCGGCGAAATGTACGATTACAAAAATAATGAACAGCCGTGGACAGGATACGATACCCTGATCCGGAAGGTTGTTCTGGAGGACACCGTCGAAAGAATAGGCAAATACGCATTCTACTACTGCAACTACCTGACCGAAGCGGTACTCGGAACCGGAACAACCAGCATCGGTGATTTTGCATTCAACTCCTGTCCCGCCCTTCAGACTCTCACGGTCGGCGATGATACAAGTGCTGTCGGCAGCTGTTTCTTCAACACCAATATCACCACCGTGATTCTGCGGGACTCCGTGACCGCGCTGAACAGCAACATCCGCAATCTTGATACGATCGAGGTTTTCGTTGCTGACAACTCCGACGGCATCGGTTATTTCACCCGGGACAGCGTACTCTATCTCAAGGAAAAAAAGGGTGACACCTTTGTTACCACCATCGTGAAGCAGCCCGAAGCCACCAAGCTGACCGGGACATTCACCGTACCGGATGATGTAACAGTTATCGGCGAGCATGCCTTCAGAGGTCAGTCTCTGCTGGAAGAAGTCATTCTACCGCGCGGTGTGACATCGCTGGATCTTCAGTCGTTCTATAACTGCGAAAGCCTCAGACGGGTTACGCTCGGCGACGCAACCGAAACCGTCCCCACCACATTCGCCGGAACGACTGCGCTCTCCACGCTCGTTCTCCGCAATTCCGTGACATATCTGGATACAGACCTCCGGGATGACGGCAGTCTCACAGCCTTTGAAGTGGATGACACCGACGGCATGGGATATTACGACGTGAACGGCGTGCTGTATCATTATGCGGAAAATGACGGTGTCGTTACAAAAACGCTTGTCCGGTATCCGCACGGACGCACCGATACCTCCTGCACGGTCGAAGCCGGCGTTTCTGTCATCGGCGAACATGCATTTTATGACTGTACCTCCCTGCAGACCGTGTACCTGCCGGAGTCGGTGGAAGCCCTGTCCGCATATGCGTTTTACAGCTGCGATTCCCTCACCGGAATCTATTTCAAAGGCAAGCCGCCCGTGCTGAAAAAGACCAATGCCCTGCCCTCCGGCACACTTGCCGAGAATCTGATTCTTTATTATATTGAAGGAACCGAAGGCTGGGAGAATCCGTGGAACGGTTATACCGCACTGCCCTTCCCCGAAAACACCGAAACGAAACCGCCGAAAGGAGATGCCAACGAGGACGGCGTACTTGACAAAAACGACGCCGACGGCTTCTCCAATGCTTACGCAGGCATTGAGGGACGCTGCAGGCTGTATCAGGAATATATCCTGAACGGCGGGGACTACGACTTCAACAACGACGGTAAATTCAACCGCAAAGATATCATGATTCTCATGCGCTTTCTGGCAGGCTGGGAAGGCTACGAGAAATATTTCCAGTGACAAACGGACTCACAGTTACGGCTGTGGGTCTTTTTTTGCGGATTCATGGAAAATATTTGAACTTTTTTCGCCGAAATTGTTGCAATCCGTTCAGAATATTGGTATAATATTCCTGTACCAAAAATTTCCGAATCCGAACGAACAGGAGTATGCTGTCATGAAACAGTTTCTGAAAAAGACTTCCGCACTCCTTCTCGCCGCGCTTCTTGCCGCACCCGTATCCGCCGCCATTCCCGGTGAATACTGGCAGTATCATCAGCCCTACATCGACGCGTGCGAGGCAGGCAATCACACCGAGATCATTGAGATCGGCAGAAAAATCGAAGAAATCATGCTGAAGTACCCGCTGGATATCGACACCGGCGCGAACCTCGGCAATGTCTACAACCGCTCCGCCGCGGCACATCTCGCTCTGGCGGAATATGAGGAAGCTTCCGAAGCACACGCGAATTACGTTCCCTACGCGGAATACCTCGGCTTCAAGGATGCCGTGATTGTCAGCACCGCCGCCGCGCGGAGACTGGATCTGGGCACCGCCGTTTACGCCGAAACCTCCGATCTTTCCGTGGTTCCCGACTACAACGCGCTGTACGAGCCCGACAACGGCATCTACTACGGCAAGGTTGCGGGCAAGCCGACGGAAAACGAATCCGCGACGCTCTTCTACTTCGAATTCCTCGACGACAAGATCGCGGATTTTGACTGGTTCCTCCGTCCCATCGACGATGAAGGCGACCGCGTGATCGAGATTGCGATGAACATGCCCCGCGAAAACGACTCCCTCAAGGAAGTCATGAACAAGAAGAACGACAAGTACATCATCGAAACCATGAAGTACATCGCGACCCTTGAAAGCCCCGTTCTTCTCAGAATCGGCGGCGAAATGAACGTCTGGGGCAACCTCGCGGAACCGGAGCTGTTCAAGCAGGCATTCCGCAAGCTGGCGAACACGGCACGGAAGTACTGTCCGAACGCCGCCATCGTCTTCTCGCCCAACTTTGTCTCCAACTTCTACGCGAACGTGAACGACTACTACCCGGGCGACGAATACGTGGACTGGGTCGGACTGTCCCTTTACGCAACCCGCTACATGAACGCCGCGACCCTCCGCGAAGCGACCGAGCCGGAAAAGCTGTTTTACAGCAGCGGCGACTACGCCAACATGATCGCGCAGATGGCGGAAATCGTGGAGCTGTACGGTGACCGCAAGCCCATCATGATCTCCGAAAGCGGCGCGTCCCACTCCATCAACGGCAAGGACAACGTGGATCTGACCGCATTCGCGACCCGTCAGCTGAAGATTCTCTACACCTACATCAATATGGTGTACCCGCAGGTCAAGTGCATCCTGCATTTCGACACCAACCTCGGCGCGGCGAACAGCTACGACTTCTCCCTCAAGGGAAACAAGACCGTCAAGGAGCTGTGGGAAGCGCTGACCGCCGATTCCGTGTTCCTGACCGGACTGAAGGACACCGCCGGCAAGGCATACGTGAAGGCACAGGATTACAGCGGCAGGGATGAAAAGATCAAGCTGTACACCTACTGCGTTCTCCCGGGCAATCCGGAAACCACGGTGACCTACATCTACGACGGCGCACCGGTTTACGAGACCAAGACCATGCCCTACGCCTGCGCTCTGCGTGCATCGAGCATCAAGGACGGCGAACACACCCTGACGGTGAAGATCGCGGGTGCGGACGGCTATGAAAAGGCGATCGACATGAAGCTGACCAAGGCGGAAGGCGTTGTGACCATCGATGATGCAGCGGCTCCGGCAGTTACTCCGGCACAGTAAATCCGATAAAATGAAGAAAGCCCGTGAGCGTGAAAACTCATGGGCTTTTTGTATGGCGGAATGTCGAATGGGTTCGCAGCGGAGCGGGTGAAGAAAGTGCAGACTTTTTCGGGTGCGGTCTTTTTTGTTCAGCCGAGATTTGCCGTCAGCGGGTGTCTAATGGGTTCAACCCCCGCTTCGGTTTAATTGAAAAACAGACCACAACCCTTCGGGTCATGATCTGTTTTTATGCCGGTAGCGGGGTGTCGAATGGGTTCGCCCCCCGCTTCGGTTTGATTAAAAAAACGAACCGCGACCTGTGGTCACAATTCGTTTTTTATGCCGGTAGCGGGGGTCGAACCCGCACGGTATCGCTACCAACGGATTTTGAGTCCGCCTCGTCTGCCAATTCCAACATACCGGCGTGTTTATCATTATACCACAGCCCCGCGGCAAATGCAAGTATTTCACCAAATAATTCTTTCCGAAGTCTTCATTATTAAATTCCGGTTAAAAACGGATATGCCTTTTTTATGCAAAAATCACACCAAACTTTAGGATTAACCCTTGACAAACGTTTCAAATTGGTGTAAACTTGATTTATAATGAGCTCGGTATCATTATAAACAAATTATTTCCTCAGGAGGAAGACATGAAAAAACTTTCCCTTCTTGTTTCCTTCGTTCTCGCTCTCGTTCTTGCGACTTCCGTTATGGCAGCTGAAGAACCCCTTCTCTCCATCGACTTCGCAAACGGCGACAACGGCATGGAACTCGTGAA